>JACRTZ010000286.1 GCA_014304965.1 Vulcanimicrobiota bacterium
CCTTCGCACGCAGTCGTACTCGTCGGCCAACGACCTCGGCATCGCAAACTTGAAGAATGCGACCGGGCTCAATGCCATCCCGATTGTGGACGCATACGGATTCAATGCGCCGACCGGGCAGTTCTTGCCGGCCAACTACCAGGCGCTCACGGCACCGTACTACCTGCCGTTCACGCCGGGCAGCCGGCCGTTCGCGGCCGGCGCCGGGTTCGCCAGCGTACCGTCCACGTTCCTCAGCCTCAACGATCGCGACTCGAACCAGAACAACCAAGGGCTGGTGAAACTCCAGTACCAAAAGAACTTCGGCTCGAACGCATACCTGCGAGTCTACGGCTACAGTGGGTATTCGGATTGGCTGATCAACGGCCAGAACTACACCTTCTTGTCGCTGAACACGTTCTTGGGTGGCAACCCGTACGACTACGAGCTGTCCACACACACCCGCGGCCTTAGCGGCACCTTTGCCGATCAGATCAACGCGCAGAACCTGATCCAGTTTCAGGGCTCGTTCACGACGGCGTCCGTCATTCGCGACAACAACACGCAGCCGATCAACGCGTTCTCCGGTTCGCGCCAGCGGTTCGCGGTCGCGGTCGACTCGACCAACCCGACCAACGGCTTCTGCTACAGGGCCTCTGGCGCTCCCGGGCCGGCGACGCCGGCGTACTGCAGCCAGTTCGCGGCCGGTGGCGTCCGTGCCACGTACGCGACCTTGCCGCAAGCCTATGCGGGCACGATCCCGAACATCTCGGGCTCGACTTGCGGCGGCGGCCCTTGCGCGTTCTACGTCGCCGAAAACGGTCAGTACGCGACGTTCAATCAGGTCAAGCCGAACTTCGTGGCCTTCTCGCTCAGCGACACCTTCAAGCCGAACGATCGGCTTACGCTGAACTTCGGTCTCCGCTTCGACTCGTTCCAATATAAGGGTGCGAGCACGGCGGGTACCGCGGCGCGCACGCTGTTCTTCAACGCTGCGAACATGGACTATTGCCTTGACGCAACCGGTCTCCGCACCGGGAAAACTCTGGCGCAACTCGCGGCCGGAACCTCCTGCGCGGCGCTCGGTTTGCGGCCGCTCAACCTCGTCAACGTCCCGGCAGACAACCAGTATCCCGTGTGGCAACCGCGTCTCGGGTTCACCTACTCGCTGAGCCCGGACTCGGTCATTCGCGGCAGCTACGGCCGGTACGCTCAAGCGCCGAACTCGGCGTTCGAGCAGTACAACACGCTGTACCAAGATCTGCCGAATTTCCTGACGACGGCGTTTACGAAGTTCGGGTTCAATTCACCCGGACATCGCGTCGTCCCGGAAACGTCGAACAACTTTGACGTCTCGTTGGAGCACCATTTCAAGGGCACCGATACGTCGTTCAAGCTGACGCCGTTCTACCGCGTGACCCAAAACCAGATCCAGACGTTCTTCCTGGATCAGCCCTCGAACTTCGTCTCGGGCCTCAACGCCAACAGTCTCACGTCGCGCGGCCTCGAGTTCCAGTTAAACAAGGGCGACTTCGGCCGCGACGGCTTTGCCATGCAGCTCGCCTTCACGTACACGAACGCGTACGCCAAGTACTACTCGTTCGCGAACGGGAACACGATCTTCACCGGCATCAACACCGACATCCAGAACTACAACGGGTTCACGTCGTTCTGCGGAACCAACCCGGGCGACGCGCGTTGCACCGGTACGGCCGCCAACGCCGTGCCCTGCTTCACGGCCGCCGGCGCGGCCGCGCCGGGTTGCCCGGCGGGCTCGATCGCGAACCCGTACTTCAATGCACCCGTGCAAGGGCTCGTCGATCCGAAGGGGCAATACGTACCGTTCTCCTTGGTCACGGCCGGCATCGGGGCAGCCTCCAACTCGTACCTGACGCCATACGTGTCCACCCTCGTCGTGCAGTACAAGAAGGGCGCGTGGGCGTTCACTCCGTCGCTGCAATTCCAGGGCGGCCAGCGTTACGGCGCTCCGGAAACCACCCCGGGTATCGACCCGACCGGCGGTTGCGGTGCGCTCGCCACGGGCGTTTCGGGCGATCCGCGTTACCCGTACGGAGCACCTGGCGGTTCGCCGTTCGACGCGCCGACCTGCAACGCGACGCTCGTCATTCCCAACCCGCTCACCAGGCAGTTCGACCCGATCGGCTCGTTCGTCGCGCCGAATCAACTGGTCGCGAACATGCAGATTTCGTACAAGGCGTCCAAGAACGTGACGTTCCGGGCGACCATGGCGAACATCATGAGCACCTGCTTCGGCGGCAGCAACGTGCCGTGGAACAACGGCGGTAGCCAGGTCTGCGGATTCGGTTACGTGTCATCGGGCAACGCGGTACCGTTTTACGGTAATGTGTTCAACCCGGGCTCTTCGGTCCAGCCCATCGTGCAGTACCCGTACCAACGTTACTACGGGGCCTTCAACACCGATGGCAACTCGACGAAGCAACCGTTCTCGATCTTCTTCGACGCACAGATCAAGTTCTAGAAGCGTAAGTCAGTTCGAAAAGAAAGGCCTCGCCTCGCGGCGGGGCCTTTCTCTTTTCCCGTTGCAGTAGGCGACGTGCAATACGGCTATCAGTGCGAAGAATGTGAGGTTGCCGTGTGGCCGGCCGCGCCGCGCGCCGAACTCCAGTGGCTGCGGCAGCGCACCCACGTGGTGCGCGAGGTGGCGGCGCATGCCGGCAACGGGCTCGACACCTGGATTGTCGAGGGGCTCGAGTTTCTCGACCACCACGCCCAGCACAGCATCGTGCTGGTTCGGCGGTCGTAAGGAGGCCCGCCACTCATAAGGACGCCCGGCCGCGGGAAATTTTTGGCCGTGTCGAGGAAGAGACGGCCCAAGACCCGCGGCCCTTGGAACCGAAAAAGGAGCCTCCGCCAATGGCGGCTGCTCCCATTTCGATCGCGGCGGACGGTCCGCGCGTTAGCGCGGAATCTTGAGGTGCTGGCCCGGGACGACCGCGGCGCTCTCGAGGTGGTTGACGGCGAGAATCGAGTCCACGGTGTCCTGAACGTTCGCGCCCGAAGGGGTGCGCCGCTCGGCCAAGGTCCAGAGGGTGTCGCCCTGATGGACGGTGACGGTGGCGAAGTGCTCGGGGCCGGCCGCGTAAAGACGTGACGACGAAAGGGCCGGAACGGCGACTAGAGCACCCAAGGCGGCCAGCGCGATCGCCGGCATGAGGGTGAACCGTTTTTGTCTCCGCGAGTACATCTCAGCTCCTAGAGCCCGTATATTGGGCCAAACGCTTGTTCGTCCACTACATTTTAGCAAGGTCATTGTGGATAAGTCAAGCGTGAGTCGAACGTATGTTTGCAAAGAACGGGGGGACTATGATAGACTACCCCTCGTCTGGTCCTTCTAAACGCCGAACAGCAACTAACCATTAGGGAGTACGTCGTGGCCGAACGAGTGCCGACCGAGCGTCAGACTGCGATCCTCCACGTCATCCGCGACTTTACCGATGAGCACGGTTACCCGCCGTCGGTCCGGGAGATCGGTGAACGGGTCGGTTTGTCGTCCTCGTCCACCGTTCAATCGCACTTGAAGTCGCTCGAGAAGCGGGGCCTGATCCTGCGGGATCCCACCAAGCCGCGGGCGCTCACGCAGCCGAATCGGCCGCAGGACCGCCACGACGTTGAATACGGCGTCTTGCCGATCGTTGGCAAGGTCGCGGCCGGCGTCCCGATCACCGCGACCGAGAATCTCGAAGGCGAGTTCCCCGTCCCGGCCGATCTCGCGCGCCGCGACGGATCGTTCATGCTTCGCGTGAGCGGCGAATCGATGATCGACGCCGCGATCCTCGACGGCGATTTGATCGTCGTGGTGCCGCAGGCCGACGCGCGAAACGGGGAAATCGTCGTCGCCATGGTGGACGGCGAAGCGACCGTGAAGCGCTTCTATCGCGAGGGAAATCGCATCCGCCTTCAACCCGAAAATCGCGCTTTCGCGCCGATGTACTACGACGACGTCAGCGTGCTCGGCCGCGTGGAGGCGGTCTACCGCCGCTTATAGCCTCCTTCGGCCTAAACCGGGGATTCGCCGCGCGGCGCGAATGACGGGGCGCGGTGAGAAGAGCGGCCTCGCAGCTCCGGCGGCTAGAGGCGAATCTCGTCCCGCGCGTGCGCGCATTCGCCCAGTTGCCGGAGATGGAAGCAATTCAAAAGGCGCTGCCGCTGAGCTTTGCCGTTCTCGCGGTGGCGCTCGGCATTTTGATCGCGCTCCGGCCCGGGACGTTTTTCGAGCGTCTGTACGGTGCGTTCGCACCGGCGTTCGGTTCCATGTCGTTCGGTTTCGTCGTGCTGTTGACGTTCGATTTGGCGCGCCGCCGCACGGTGCCGGCAGCGCTCGCGACCGCCGTTGCCGCCGTCACGTTCTGCATCTTGCTTCCGTACGAGCGCGCGTCGTCGTTCGAGGGCCTGTTACGCGCGCTCGGCAGCAGCGGTCTGTTCCTTGCGATCGGCGTGGCGTTCGTCGTCGTCACCGCGTTGCGACTGTGCGCGCGACGCTTCGGAGTCGCCGGCGGGTCGCTGCTTGCGATCGTGCTCGTCATCGGCGCGGCTGCGGGCATGCGCGCGGCGGGCGTTTCGGTGACGGGCGCGCTCGATGCCGCGATCGCGCCGCTCGGAACGCTCGGGGACAGTCTCACGGCGCTCGTGCTCATCACGTTCGTCGAAATGCTGCTGTGGACGATGGGCATTCACGGGCCGGCTTTGCTGGCGGCGGTCGTGCTGCCGGTGTACATGCAACTGCAATCTGAAAATGCGTCGGCATTCGCGCGCGGGGATCCGCTACCGCACATCGTCACCGTCTCGACGTTTCTCTTCGTCTTCCCCGGCGGGGCCGGCGCAACGTTGCCCCTCGTGCTGATGCTGTTGCGCAGCAAAGTCAAACGCGCGCGCGTTACCGCCGCCGCGGCCCTCGTGCCCTCGATGTTCAACGTCAGCGAGGCGCTCATGTTCGGCTTACCGCTCGTGCTCAATCCGTATTTTGCGTTGCCCTTCGTGCTCGCGCCGATGCTGCTCGCCGTCGTCACGTGGGAGGCGATCAAGATCGGCCTCGTCGCGCGTCCTTCGTATTACATCCCCTCGAGCGTGCCGTTCCCGCTCAGCGTATTCTTTGCGACCCGCGATTGGCACGCGATGGCGTTACTGGTGTTCAATGCCTTCTTGGCATGCCTCGTCTATTGGCCGTTCGTCGGTCTGTACGAGCGTCACGAACGTTCGCTCGAAACGGCTGCATGATCGAGGCGCTGCTGGCGCGCTTTCCCTTCGACGAACGCCTGCGTACCGTCGCCCGAAGCGCCGCGCGCGTTGCAGCTGCGGCCGACCGCTCGGCGCGCGATCCCGTCGCTTTCGCCGTTTTGGGCGCGTTCCTCGACGAGGGAGTGAATGAGAGCGATCTCGCCGCGTCGTTCGGATACGGCTACGACGATGCCGCTCGCGAGCGCTACGAGTCGCTGCTGGCGCGCATCTTCGGTTGCGAACGCGCGCTCGCGCGGCTCTCGCTCGTTAGCGGCACGCACGCCATCGTGGCCGCGCTCGGCGCGTTACTGCGGCCGGGCGACACGCTCGTCGCCGCCACCGGACGGCCGTACGACACGTTACGCAACGCGATCGTCGAGGCGGAGCACTCGCTCGTTTCGCGCGGGATTCGTTACGAAGAGATTCGGCTCGGCGAAAAAGGCGTGGCGCTGAAGGCGCTTGCCGAGCGCTGCGCGCGCGGCGTCGCGGTCGTCTTCGTTCAACGGTCGCGCGGGTACGCGCCGCGCCGTTCGCTCGCCGCGGCCGAATGCGGTGCGGTCGTGCGCGCGGTGAAAGCGGCGGCGCCGGACGCGATCGTCCTCGTGGACAACTGTTACGGCGAACTCGTCGAGAACACCGAGCCGACGCACCACGGCGCCGATCTGGTCGCCGGTTCGCTCATCAAGAATTTGGGTGGCGGCCTTGCCCCGGGCGGAGCGTACGTTGCCGGCCGCGCGGATCTCGTCGAACGGGTGGCCGCCTACCATTATGCACCTGGCCTCGGCAGCGCGCTCGGGCCGAATTTGGGCTTCGGGCGCTCCTTGCTCGCGGGGCTTTTCGGCGCAGCCAATCTCGTCGGAGAGTCGCTCGCGGGCCTCGATTTCGCCGCGGCGCTCTTCGCCGAACTCGGCTATGAGGTCGACCCGGGGGCCGGTGCTTCGCGCTACGACATCGTCCAGGCGATCCGTCTCGGCGATCTCGGTTTGATGCTCGCCTTTGCCCGCGGGTTGCAGCACGCGCTGCCGATCAACGCGCGTTTCCGGCCCGAGCCCGGAGCGGTGCCCGGCTACCGCGAGCCGGTCGTCATGTCGAGCGGCGCGTTCGTTTCGGGAGCGACCTCCGAGCTCTCGTGCGACGGGCCGCTGCGGCCCCCATATGAAATCTACCTTCAAGGGGGAACGACCCGAGAGCACGTTGCGCTGGGCGCGCTCTTCGCGGCGGATGCCGTGCTCAAGGAAAGCGCAGCGAGCCCAACGCAGAAGGAAAGCCGATGAACTTGAGGCAGCGAGTTTGAGCGACGGGACCCCTTCGACCGCGAATAACGGCGAGGCGCCCTATCGGCGTCGCTACGTCCGCGTAGCCGCGGATTTTCCGGTTACCTGGATGCGCGAAGGCTCCGAAGAGTCTAAGGACGGCATCTCGAGCGACCTCGGCGGCGGCGGCGTGCGGCTCTCGACCGACGAGGATCTGCCGCTCGGCGCGGTCTTGATTCTCCGCTTCAACGTCCCGGGAACTCAGCGCGAGATGCTGGCTAAAGGCCGCATCGTGCTCTCGTTCTACAATGCCGAAGAACAGAAGTTTTTTCACGGGATCTCGTTCACGCACATCGATCCGCGCGACCAGGAAGAAATCGTGCGTTACGTCGCGGCCGAAGTCCAGCGCCTGGCGCTCGAAGGCGAAGCCGCCGCAGACTGAAGGGGGAAGGGCCTAGGCTCCGCTGTCCCCCATGAAGCCGAAAAAGAAGTAACGGTCGCCGTCGCTCGTTTCGAGGACGATGCGCTTTTCTTCGACCGTGGCGGAACGGATCGTCTTGCCCGCGAGCCGATCGAGGATGCTCTGGGTCTGCTCGAACTCCGCCTGGCGCAACGCATCGGGGCCGATCTCGACGAGTTCGCGCAACAGTTCCTCCAGCGTCCCGCCGCGCGCGCCGGGGTCAGTGCCACCGCTCATGTTTGTCCTCCGTTCCCGTTCGCCGGGGATTTCGCCGCGCCACGCCCAAAAACTCGTTACCGTGTATATCCTGGAAGTGGTCGGCGGCCCCCTTGACGGTAAGACGTGGCCTTTCGATCGGGATATCACGATCGGACGCGACGATGCCGTTGCGGGAGCCTGCATCAAGCTCGACCGCTACGTTTCGCGCCGGCACGCACAACTCCGCGAAGAAGGCGGCACCTTGGTCCTGACGGACCTTTCGAGCCGAAACGGGACGAAAGTCGACGGCCGCCAAGTCGCGGGCGATGCGGCGCTCGGGGTCGGCGACCGTTTTCAGGTCGGCCACACCTTTCTGCGGGTCAAGCGCACCGCGCCGTAAGGCCCGGTTCGTGTCTATGCACGTCGCTCGAACCGCCGAATCGGCTCGCAGCATTGCGCGCGCGCTCCCTCATCCCCTCGGCTTCGTGCCGACAATGGGAGCCCTCCACGGCGGCCATTTGCGGCTCGTCGAGCGCGCCGGCGCTGAGAACGCTGCGGTCGCCGCTTCGATTTTCGTCAACCCGCTGCAATTCGGGCCGCACGAAGATTTCGCACGGTATCCGCGCGCGTTCGACCGCGATTGCGAAACGTTCGAACGTGCGGGCGTGAGCCTCGTCTACGCACCTTCGGTCGAAGCGATGTATCCGCCGCGCTTTTCGACGTCGGTGAATCCCGGCGCGGTTGCAAACCGTCTCGAAGGCGTATTTCGGCCCGGTCATTTCACCGGCGTTGCGACCGTCGTTCTCAAGCTCGTTCATGCGATCGAACCCGCGACGGTGTATCTCGGGCAAAAGGACGCACAACAGGCCGCGGTATTGCGCGCGATCGCGAAAGACCTCGATCTCGCGGTTTCGATCGTCGTGGTTCCGACCGTTCGCGAAGACGACGGCCTCGCGCTTTCCAGCCGCAACGCGTACCTGTCGCCCGAGCAGCGCGCCGCCGCGCCGAGCTTGCACCGCGCGCTCGCGCACATCGCGTGCGCGGTTGCCTCGGGCGAGCGCAACGTGGCGAATCTGCTCGTGCAAGCGCGCGGCCTGCTCGCCTCTCCGCTCGCGTGGGAGTACCTCGAAATCGTGGATCCGCAAACGTTCGAGCCGGCCGCGGGCTTCGAGGCGCCGGCGCTTGCGGTTGCCGCGGTTCGGGCCGGGCCGACGCGGCTGCTGGACAACGAACCCATCGTCTGGAGCGCGAACTGACGTGGCGCGTATTTTGCTCGGCGTCTGCGGCGGCATCGCCGCGTACAAAGCGGCCGCGCTCACGAGTGCGCTCGTCCAGCGCGGCGACGACGTTGACGTCGTCATGACGGAGGCCGCCGGACGCTTCGTCGGTTCGCTGACGTTCGCCGCGCTAACGCGCCGCCAAGTATATACGTCGGTTTGGGATGCGCCCGAAACGATTCCGCACATCAAACTCGTGCGCGCGGCCGACGTGCTCGCCGTCGTACCCGCCACCGCGAACGCCATCGCAAAGTTCGCGCGCGGAATCGCCGACGATCTGCTCTCGAATGCCGTCCTGGCGGCCCGCATTCCGATCGTCGTCGCACCCGCGATGAACGAGGCGATGTACGAACATCCCGCCACGCGCGAGAATCTGCGGTTGCTCGAAGCGCGTGGCGTAACGATCGTGCCGCCGGGTTCCGGGTTTCTGGCGGAGCGGGAAACCGGTGTCGGACGTCTTGCCGATCAGGAGGCGATCGTCGCTGCGATCGATGCCGCCTTGCAACGCCGTTCCGATCTCGAAGGCGAGCGCGTGCTGATTACTGCCGGACCGACGCGCGAGCCGATCGATCCCGTGCGCTTCCTTTCAAATGCGTCCACCGGAACGATGGGGATCGAATTGGCGCGCGAGGCACTCGCCCGCGGCGCGCGCGTGGATCTCATCTTGGGGCCGACGAGCGAGGTCCCTCCCGGTGCCGCGGACGTGGTACGCGTGGCGACGGCGCAAGAGATGTACACGGCGGCTCTCGCGCGGTTTCCGTCAGCGGACGTCGCGATTTGCGCGGCCGCGGTCGTGGACTGGCGCCCGGTGACGGCCTTTGCGCAGAAGGTCAAGAAAGAAGATGGCGCGGCGACGATCGCGCTGGAACGAACGCCCGACATTCTCTCCACGCTCGGTGAACGGA
>JACRTZ010000107.1 GCA_014304965.1 Vulcanimicrobiota bacterium
CGTACCGCCCGCGGATGTCCGACCGCGAACTGGGATTGCAATTGGGCGGTAGACGCGTAGTTCGTCTCGATGATGAACTTCGCGGCCTCGTAGGCGAGCGGATCGACCGCGCGGCCGCGATCGTCTTCTTCGATGGGCGCAACGTCGACGTCGAGAAGGTTGTCGGGGCGCCCCTGCGCCGCCCAAAACGCGACCAGGCGCGACACCTCGGGCCCAGTAATCAGCGCGCCTTGCGAGCGCACGGGTTTGGGCGCGTCGATCGGCAGATACAGCATGTCGCCGCGGCCGAGCAAACGTTCGGCGCCGGCCATGTCGAGAATCGTGCGCGAATCCACCTGCGAACTGACGGCGAAAGCGATGCGCGACGGAATGTTGGCCTTGATGATGCCGGTGATCACGTCCACCGAGGGCCGCTGCGTCGCGACGACGAGATGGATGCCGGTCGCGCGCGCGAGTTGCGCGAGCCGGCAGATGGTCGTCTCGACCTTCGCCGGCGCGATCATCATCAAGTCGGCCAGCTCGTCGATGACGATGACGACGTACGGAAGCTTCTCTTCGGAAAACTTTGCGTTGTACTCTTCGATTTTGCGAACGCCGGCTTTGGCGAACCGTTCGTAACGCGAGTCCATCTCGCGCGTCATCTCGAACAGCGCACCCGCCGCCAGGCGAGGATCGGTGATCACGTCTTTAATCAAATGCGGGATGCCGTTATAGACCGTCAACTCGACGCGCTTGGGATCGATGAACAGCATCTGCACCTGATCCGGCGTCGCCGAGACGAGCAGCGACGCGATGATGCAGTTGAGGCAGACGCTCTTGCCGCTGCCGGTGGCGCCCGCGACGAGGAGATGCGGCATCTTGCCCAGGTCGCCGAAAACGGGCCGGCCGGTGATGTCTTTTCCAAGCGCCATGTTGAGCGGGGGAATCTGTCCGCGCGACGGCAGCGCTTGGAGAATTTCGGAGATCGCGACGACCGAAACGTGCGCGTTCGGAACCTCGATGCCGACCGCCGACTTGCCTGGAATCGGCGCTTCGATGCGCACCGACGTCGCCGCAAGGGCGAGCGCGATGTCGTCGGCGAGCGACGAGATGCGCGAGATCTTTACGCCGCGTTCGGGCTTCAGTTCGTAGCGCGTGATCGCGGGACCGCGTTCGATGTGCGTCACCTTGGCGCCGACGCCGAAAGAAGAAAGCGTGTCTTCGAGCAACGCGGAGCGTTGCGTCTCGTCGTAGACGGCGTGCTGCGGCGGATCGAACAGAGCGAGGTCCGGCAGGCGGTACGAGCGGCGGCTTCCGTCACTCGCCGGCTGGGGAGCGGCGAGATATTCGCCCGCGACGGCGCGGCGAGCGGGCGCCGCGGGCCTTACGACTTCTTCTTCGTCGTCTTCCTCGTCGTCGAGCTCTTCGTCTTCGTCGTCGAGTTCTTCGTCTTCGTCGTCGAGCTCTTCGTCGTCTGCTTCGGTCTCGTCGTCGCCCTCATCTTCGGCGAGCGCGTCACCGTCCGCCGGATCGTCAACGGCCGCGGCCGGCGTGCGCCCCGTTCGAACCGGGACGATCGCCGTGCCGATGCCGGCCGCCGCGCCGAGCGCCGGCGCCCAGCCGAATGCTTCGCCGAGCGTACGCGGGCTTTTCGCGGGAGCCGCCGCGCGCGCGCGCGGCGCCGAGCGCGCGAACCGCGCGCGTAGCGCCATGACCAAGACGAACGCGCGACCGATGGTGCGCTTGACCGAGACGTTCGCTATCCAGACCGTAAGCGCCAACGCCGCGATCACGAGGACGACGCGCGAACCGATGCCGCCGACCGCTGCGTGCAGCGCGCGGTCGAGCATCGTGCCCACGGCGCCGCCGGCGCGGCCGTATACCGCGTCAACCAATGCGAAACACGCGAGCGCCGCCGTGCCGAATTTCGCGATGAGCCGCGGGACGTTGATCTCCAGGAACACGATGGCGCCGAACAGCGCAACGACGGGCGGCACGAGCCAGGCAGCGTTACCGAACGCTACGGCCGCGCCACGTGCAATTGCAGCGCCGGCCGCGCCCGAACGGTCGGGCGCGACGATGCATACTCCCAGAAAGAGCGCCGCGCCGAATGCCGCCAAACCGACGATCTCGAGATTCCAACGCAGCGACGCACGAGCCTTACGGCGTTGTCGTGCCATTGCCTAAGACGTTAGGGGACGCCGCGCGCCGCCCCTTGTATTGAAACGCAATGGCGACGCCCGCGATTGTAGTGCTGGAAGGCGACCAGACCGGACAAGAACTGCTCGTCGAAGCGCTGCGGGTGCTTGCGCCCGACGTCATCGGGATGACGCTCGCGTTCGAACGCTTCGATCTCTCGCTCGAGAAACGGCGCGCGACGAACAACGACGTCGTGCACGAAGCGGCCGCCGCCATGAAACGCAGCGGCTACGGTCTCAAAGCGGCGACGATTACGCCCGAAGGACGGGGCGACGTCGGTTCGCCCAACGCCATTCTGCGCAAAGAAATCGACGGCAAGGTGATCGTCCGCACCGGCCGGCGGCTGCCGGGAGTGCGCCCCGTCGCCGGCATCCACGCCCCGATTTCGGTCGTGCGGATGGCCGTCGGCGACGCGTACGGCGCGAAAGAGTGGCGCGAAGCGCTGCCCGGCGGGGACGAAGCGGCCTTTCGCACCGAACGCATCGAACGCAGCGTGTGCCGCGTGGTGGCCGAGTACGCATTTTCCCACGCAGCCAAGACGGGCGCGAAAGTCTTCGGCGGCCCGAAATACACCGTGAGCCCCATCTACGAAGGCATGTTAAAGGAAGAGATGGACGCGGCGGCCGCGCGCTATCCCGACGTGACCTACGAGCCCCAGTTGATCGACGCCACGTATGCGCTGCTGATTTCTAGCGCGGGCGACGCGATGGTGATTCCGTCGCTCAATCGCGACGGCGACTGCCTTTCGGACCTCGTCATGCAGTTGTTCGGCTCGATCGCGGGCGCCGAGAGCGTGCTCCTGTCCTTCGACGAATCGCTCAAGCCCGCGTGCGTGATGGCCGAGGCGCCGCACGGCACCGCCCCGCGCTTATTCGGAAAGAACGTAGCCAATCCGATGGCGATGATTTTGGCGGAAGCGGCGCTGCTCTCGTACGTTGACGAACGCGCCGCCGCCAACGCGTCGCGCGCGATCTACGAATCCGTCATGGAAACGGTCCGCGGCGGCCTGGCGACCAGCGACGTGGGCGGTCACGCCTCGACGAGTGAATTCGTGGATGCCGTGATCGATAAGGTGCGCGCAAAACTCGACGTCTGGTCGGCGCTTCACGCATGAGCGCGCTTGCCGCGATGCTCCTCGCTCGCCCGGAGTTAGAAGCTTAGCGGCCCACCGGGTCGAGGGCGTCGCGCAGACCATCTCCTAGGAGGTTGAAGCCGAGGACGAGCGCGGTGATGGAGACGCCCGGGAAGACCAGTGCCCAGGGGGCCGAGAGCCAGTAGTCGCGCGCGTCGTTGAGCATCGCGCCCCATTCGGGCGCGGGCGGGCGCGCCCCGAGCCCCAGGTACGAGAGCCCGGCGGCCTCGAGTTCGGCCGTCGCGATACCCAGGGTGGCCTGGACCAGCAGCGGCGCAAGGATGTTCGGCAGGATGTGCCGGCCCAGGATGGCCACGACGGGACTCCCGAGGGCCCGGGCCGCCTCGACGAACTCGAGCTCCTTAACGGCCAGGACCGACGAGCGGGCGAGGCGGGCGTACTGGGGGACGTACACGATGCCGACCGCGATCATGAGGTTGTTGATGCTGGGCCCGAGGATCGTGGTGATCCCGATGGCCAGAATGATCGAAGGAAAGGCGAGCATCACGTCCATCGCGCCCATGAGGATGTTCTCGACCCGGCCCCGCAGGTAGCCCGACACCAGGCCTACGGCCGTTCCGACCGTGATCGCGAGGCCGACCGCCACGAAGCCGATCCGGATGGAGACCCGCGCGCCGTACACGATACGGGCGAAGATGTCGCGCCCGCTCTTGTCGGTGCCCATCAGGTGCTCGGGGCCCGGCGGCACGGCCCCCCGTGCCAGATCCTGGGCCAGGGGGTCGGCGTGGGCGATCAGGGGCGCGAGCAGCGCGGCCCCGACGATGGCCGCCACCACGGCCAAGCCCACGAGGGCGCCGGGCGTCCGGCCGAGGCGCCGTTGAAAGTCCTCAAAGGTTCCGCGGGCCCGCGGCTCTTCGGCTGGTCTCAGTGAATGCACGTCGGTCAACCCATCATCACCTCAGGAGCCGGCATACCCTCCTCGCCCTCACGGGACCGCGCCGGACGTGAAAAGAACGTCGCAAGGGAGATGGCGATCTTTTCGGCGGCCGCCTTGAGTCTCGCGGTCGCAGCGCTTCCGGCGGTCGCGCCGGCGCCCGTCCCGAGCCCGCAACCGCTCAAGGAAATCGGGCGCGTTCGGGCCGTCACCGCTTTTTGCAAGTCGATCTTGACGCCGGCGGCTTCGGCCGTCGAACTGGCCTTGGACAACACGGCGCGACTGGAAGTCGTCGTCGTATCGCTCCGCAGCCTCGATTTCGACGGCAACGTCCTCGTCAAGTTTCGCAGCACGAAAGAGCTCACCCGGCAATTCGTCGCGCTGCGCAAGGCCGCAGTCGACGGCCAGCGAGAGGTCGACCGGTTGCGCGAAGCGGCGAAGGCCGCGACCGGCGAGCAGGCGGGCGAATTGAAGCAGTTCGGCGACGCCTTGGCCGGGGCGCTCTTCCGGCAACGCAAGCTGGCCGACAATCTGGGCAGCTTCATCGCGTTTCTCGATGCCAGCGAGCCCGATCCCAATGCCTTCCTCGAAATGCTGCCCTTCTTTAAGGAGCGGCTTCGTCTGACATCGCAGGCCCGCGACGCCGCCGACCAGTTCGCCGAACGCATCGCACCCGTGGTGGAGGACGAGGATCGCGCTGCCGCTCACGTCACCGTCTTCACGGCCTGCCGCGGCGAGTAATGCCCTCAAAAATACGCCTCAAACGAGACAATTCTCCCAAGCCGGATTATAGGGAAGTTTAGAGGGTCCCATTCGGTACCCACGAACGACCCGACTGCTCTGCCTCTACCAGGCCTTGGGATATTTTGGCATACCGGGTTCGGGCCGTCGCGGAGCAACAGTTTGTGTTCGGCTCTATGGAGGGTGTCAATGCACCTACACTTGTTCGGCGCGGGACGTCGCAGTTTCGCGCGCATCATCTTCACATCGCTTCTCGCTTTTGCGTTCTTGGCGCAATCGGCCACGTCGGCGCTTGCGCTCGGCGGCGTTACCGGCGTTATCAACGGCACCGTGACCGACCAAGCGGGTAAACCGCTAACCGGCGTGACCGTCGCCGCGGTCTCGCCGACCAGTGCCGGTCGAACGAAGACCGACGCCAAGGGATTCTACTCAATCATCGGCCTGCCCGTCGATACCTACACGGTCTCGTTCGACGTGCCGGGCTACGAGCCGTCGGCGTTCACGGGCGTCACGGTCCAGGGCGACCAAACGGTCACGGTGGACTCGCCAATGCGCAAATCGCTGATCACCATCGGCAAGATTACGACGCGCAGTCCGAGTGCGGCGTATCAACCGAAACAGACCCTCGACAGTTACCAGATCTCCGGCAGCGCTGCGAAAGCCGCGCTCGGCAAATCGTTCAACATCAGCCAGACGCAGCTCATGCAGAGCTTGCCGAGTATCGTCAACACGGTCTACGGATCGTCCTCGATCCGCGGCAGCACGCGTACCGAGCTGGCGTATCAATTCGAGGGCATCGACTACACCGACCCCCTCAGCAACCAGTTTCAGAACAGTCTCGGCCTCAACGGCGTTCAAGCGCTCCAGGTCAACCCGGGTGCGGGCGACGCATCGCAGGGTAACGCCGGCGGCGGCGCCATCAACCTGACCATCAAGCGCGGGTCCCGTCCCGCCTTCGGAACGCTAGACCTCGAGGCTTCGAACTATCCGTTCGTTCACCAAGCCGCATTCGATTACGGCTGGGCGACGCCGAACGGCCGGTTCTCCAACTACTCGTCGTTTCTCGCGCAAGACCAGTACCGGACGTACGGCGATAGAGGCACGCCGGCACTGCAGCAAGGCACGTTCCTCTCGACCGACTACGTCGTCTCGCGCGACTTCGTCAACAACTTCATCTACAAGTTCGGCAAAGACAACAGCCAGTCGCTGCAGTTCCTCTATCAGACGCGCTTCAGCGATTTCTTCATCAACCACGGCGGGATCTCGAATCTCTGCTACAAGACCTGCGACCCGCAAGTCGTCGGCACGACCGGGACGAGCGTCGCCAGCGCGACGACGGTCGCGGGTTCGCCGACTCTCAGCGGCTCGCTGCTGAGCGGCACCTACTTCGCGGGCGGCAGCAACAGCACGCGCGCGGCCGACTTTTTGCAGATCATCGGTTTGAATCCCGGCCAATCGGCGGCGATTCAACCTCTGCCATACTACGGCTTCAACCACCAGCCGGTCGACGTGTTCAAGCTCGAGCACGACGGCACGTGGGGCGGGGGGGTCTTCACCCAAACGCGCCTCTACCGCACGATCGGCAACGCTCAGTTCAACCGCCCGTACGATACCACGTCGGGCACGAGCTGGCGCGTCAATTTAGCGCAGGGCGGCTGGCGCGACGGCATCAACGGCGACATTTTCAAACAGGCCGGCGACAAGAACCTCGTCTCGCTTTCGTATCTGTACCAGGGCAGTTACAACGTCTACGACTATGAGAACCCCGCGGCTGGATTCCGCTCGCTGACGCCCGTGCTCAATCAAACCGGCGGTGCGCCGGCAACCTGCCCCAACAATCCCAGTTCCGCCAACCTCGGCAGCTGCGCAGGCGGTTATGAAATCGCCGACTTCATCACGGCGGGCCAAAACATCACCCTACCGAGCGGCGCAGTCGCAACGACCTTCTGCCCGGGCACCGACCCGTTCGGCGTGCCGATCGTCGCCAGCGCCACCGCTCCGAATCGCTGCGGCTATTTGGCGCAGTTCTTCGGCGGCGTCGCGCCGCGGGTGCCGAACTTCCAGGAGCCCTCGTCGGGCTTCCAACAGGCCTACGGCTTCGGCTTGCGGGATCAGATCACGATCTCGAACCGGCTGAAGCTCGACCTCGGCCTGCGCTTCGACGGCGCAAACTACCATCTCATCGGTGCGCAGAACACGCTGCAATTCCAACAAGGACTCTTCACCAGAGCGGTCACGAATCCGACGTCGCTCCAGCCGCGTGCCGCGTTTGCGTATCAGCTCTCGAAGAACGACGCGATTCGAGCCTCCTTCGGACGGTCCGTGGAGTTTGTCCCCGGCGGCATCATCAACTCGCCCGTCCTGACGCTGAACCAGTTCAGCACCGTTCCTTCGTACGACAACCACACGGGCGGGCCCGCGCTGTTCTGCGGTCCGTTGCAGAATCAAGCGTGCGCCAATTACGCGCAGCAGCTCCATGACGAGCACGTGAACTTCTTCAACGGTCCCGAAGCCTTCGCGGTCAAGCCCGCGACGTACACCAACTACGATGCCTCGTACTCGCACCAATTCCCGGGCAACGTCGGCATGAAGATCTCGCCCTTCTTCAAGCGCGGTTACGATGTGCCCGTCTTCTCTGCGAGCCCGATCGGAACGGACCCGATCTCCGGGCTCCCGATCTTCGGCCCCTCCATCCTCAAGAACAGCGGCGTCGACAAGACGACCGGCGTCGAGTTCTACGTGACGCGCGACGTCCCGTACGGTCTCGGCGGATTCGTCGCCTTGACGTACGTCAATCGCTTGCAGAATATCCCGCCCGGCTACCTCGGACAAACCGAAGATTTCTATCCCTCGGCACCGGCGCAGTCGGTTGCGCTCGGCTCGCTCTATCGGGCCGGGTATCTGTCACCGATCGCCGGCCGGCTGGGGCTGGTCTACAAGACGCGCGGAGGCTTGCGCGTCAACCCCATCTTCCAGTACGACAAGGGTTATCCGATCGGCGCCGGTCTGACCGCCCCCGTATTCATCAACGGCGTGCCGAGCGTCATCCCAAATACGAACGCCACGCTTCCGAACGGCTTCCCGGTCGCCCTCGGCCAAGCAGCGTCGACCTCGAACCAGTTCATCTCACCCACGAATCCAGGTTCGTTGTACAGCCCGAACGTCGTGGCGACGCGCGGCACGCCGGAGGGGAACAGTGCCGGCGGCATCCTTTCGAAGGCACGCGTGTTCACCGACATTTCCTTCGAGTACTCGGTCCCGAACTCGCACTCGACCTTCGGAATGTATGTCTCGAACGTGTTCAATAACATCTACGCGGAGCCGTCGCTGAACACGCGCTGGCAACCGGTCGCAACCGGCGTTCCTGGTCCGCAAACCGGCCAGACGACGGGCGCGTTCTACGGAATCCCGGGATTCTTCAACTTCGCGGGCAGCGCGCTCAAGAATCCGACGCAACCCTTCATACTGACGCCGAGCCTCGCTCCAACTCAGTTCCGCTTCTACTTCCAGCAGTCTATTTAGGAGACTACCCAACGTGAAATCACCGCTTTCCCGCATCGCCGCGGCATGCTTGTTGGGTGGCTTCCTCGCCGGATGCACCTCGGGCCAGTCCTCTGGCCCGGGGTTCACGCCGGTGAACCCACTGACCACCAACGTGCTGCAGTTCGCCGTCGGAACCGCCAATATCGGCTCGACCGGCACGATCGGTCTTAACACCGTCGTCACCTTACGCCAGCCAAACGGCCTCGACGGCACGCTGCTCAATCAACCGATCATCACCGGCCCGGCCGGATTCCTCAACACGGGCAGCGCTACCGGAAGCTGTTCTGTGGCATCCCCCACCACGACAGGAGTCGCCCAGCCGTCTGGTGCCGGTACCGACGCCGGCACCAACCAGATCACCGGTTCTCCGCAACCGCTGCCGGCCGGCAGTTTCGCAATTTGTACGACGCTCGGAACATCCGGCGGTGCGTTCGGCTTCGGCTTCCAGCCTGCCAACTCGACGACGGCTGCCGGCGTCAGCTTCGGGCGTTACAGCCTGCCCGCGTATACGGCGTCGGCAAACCAGCTCCCATACATCGGCGGCCCGCCGCAATTCCCGCAAGCCCGCGACGGCACGTTTCCGTCCGGCTTCCAGGGCTACCCGATGGGCTTCACCGACTTCAACGTCCCGCCCGTCCTCGGCACCTACAACCTCAACGTCGTGATTCCCACGGGCTTCAACTCCGCCAACGTTGCGACGTTCGGAAATCTGTCGGCCAACGGAACGCTCAACAC
>JACRTZ010000095.1 GCA_014304965.1 Vulcanimicrobiota bacterium
ACCCTGGTTGTCGTCGGCGACGTACGCACCGAGGACGTGTTCGCCTTGGCGAAAGCCGCCTTCGGCGGTATCGCGAGCCGTCGCGTACCCGAACACCTCGCGGTCGTGCCGGTGAAGTCGAGCGCTCCGCAGCGAGTCGTGCAGTCGGCGGAGTTTCCGTTCGAAATCGTCGACCTCGCCTACCCGACCCCGGCGGGCAACACATCGGCGATCTACGACTTGCAGAACTTCTCAGTCGTCCTCGGCGACGAGCGATCCGCGTTTTTTCGGGACATCGTGCAGGCCGGCACGGCGCTCGCCATCTTTCCGAACCTCGAGTTTCACGATCGCGGCGGCGTCTTTCACGTGATCATGGTGCTGTCGCCCGGCAAGGGCGTGGATGCGGCGCGGGCCGCCTTCGAAGGGACGCTCGCAAAGTACGTGGCCGACGGCATTCCGGCCGACCTCGTGAACGAAGCGCGCACGCGCCTGGTGGCGCAGAATCTTTTCGAACAGGATTCGCTCAGCTCGTTTGCGTTCGAACTCGGGCACCTGTACGGCGTCGCCGGCATCACGTTCGCGCGCGACACCGAATTGACGGCCGCCGTTACGCCGGCTTCCGTCGTAGCTGCGGCCAAACGCTACATGAGCGTACCGTACGTCATCGGTGATCTCAAACCGAGCGGCTCGAAAATCGAAGGCATCGCCCCGCCCACCTCGGCCTCGGGCGTCTCGGACAATTTCGGCGCCCGGTCGCCCGAAGGCGAACTCGTCTTGCCGCAATATGCGCGCGAGGCGATGGCGCAACGCTTCGTCGGACGGAGCAGCGTGGATCCGACGCGTTTCAAGGTTGGCGGCATCGACGTGCTGGTGCAGCCCGTCAAGGACGCTTCAACCGTGCTGATGCGCGGCGACCTGCGCAGTTCGCCGGTTATGGACCCCGTCGGGAGAGAAGGCCTGTACGACATCGCGACCGGCTTGATGTCGTATGGCGGCGAGAAAGTGCCGTTCGAAACCATGCAAGCGAAGCTCGGTAGCCTCGGCGCGGAATTACGCGTGGGGTCGAGCATTCGCGGGCGGATGCTGTCGAAGGATTTCGAAACCGTCATCGGCTTGATGGCCGAGTCGCTACGCGAGCCGGCGTTTCCGCAAAAGTATTTGGACGTGGCCATGCGCCAAGAGCGCGATTCTATTGGCCGCCTCGATACGCTCCCCGACTATCAAGCGCGCCGCACAACGCTCGAGTTGCTGCTGCCGAAGAACGACCCGGAGCTGCGGCGTCCCAGTCTCGAGTCGCTGGCAAACATTTCGCGCGCCGACCTCGTCAGCGAAGCTCGCAAGTACGTGCGTCCCGACTACCTCTCACTCGCGTTCGTCGGCGATGTCACGCCCGAACGCGTCCGGCGGGCCCTCGAGACATCGTTCGCGGGGTGGCAGGGCGAGGGTCCGGTCGTGGACACGAACTTGCCGCCGATTCCCGACCCGAAGGCCGCGGCCAAGCTCATCCCCTCGCACGAGAAAGTCGTGCACGTATCGGTCACGATGCGCGCGCCGGCGCGCGGCGACGCCGACTACGATGCGCTGTGGATCGCAGCGATGCTGCTCGGCGGAGCTTCGGATTCGCGGCTGATGGGCGAGCTGCGCGGCAAACTCGGTTTGGTGTACAACATCTCGGCGAAAGTGGACTCAGGCATCGATCGAGGGACGGTCGCGTTCGAGTTCACGGCCGCACCACAAAACGTCCGCAAAGCGCTTACCGTCCTCAAGTCCGAGGTGCGCCGCATCTCGGAAGAGACGCCGAGGGCTTCCGAACTGTTCGGCGTGCGCCGGGCCGTCATCGCGCGCGCGTTCGTCAACCAGCAATCGTTTGCGGAAGTCGGCGACGATATTTTGAAAATTGCGACCGACGGATTACCGCGCGATTACTACGCGACCCTCGATCAACGGTTCGGCAACATCGCACCGGCGCAAGTCAAGGCCGCCGCGCGCCGATATCTCTCGCCGGACCATTGGATCGAAGTGTACTCCGGCCCCAGCGGCTGGTAGTTCGCGAGGCATCTTTGTGAAGAAATCCGGTAACGCCAAGCGAGCCAAAGCGCCAATTGCAAAGCATTTCGATAACCTACGGGCAAAGAAGAAAACCAAGCCGTTAGGATAGCCTGAAATGGATAGCGGTCCGCGGCTGAGGCAGGCGAGTTTTAGGGTGATGGTCTTCGCTCCCCGGCCAGGCGGACTTGACAAAACCTAGGCCTAGGTTTAATAGTGGGGAAGGCGTGGGAAGCAAGCGGTTTGGCCAAGTTCGTTTCCGTGCGATATCAGGCGACCACGCCGGTGCAGCAATTCAACATCTCCACGCCGACATCGGTTCCGGCGAAGTCGTCATCGAATTACTATCCGGCGGAGGCGTTCGTCTTTCAAGCGCACACGGTACACCGATCAGAGGTAAGATTACGGAGCGAGAGCTGAAAGTTGTGCTGGCCACGGCGGCCGACAACCACGAAGAACTCGAGCAACTTTGGAAAGCGGGCCAAGTCTAATGAGCGTAACAAAAAAGAAGTCTGGCCATGTCTTGAATTCCGTCAAGGAGTTGCGCGCAGCGACCAAGTCTTCGATTGTGCGTGAGCGGACGGCAACGAAGATCCGCGCTGCGAAGTATGATGGGCGCCGCGACGTTATCGTAGCGGAGCTTTCTACCGGCTCGACTCTAACGGTACCGCGACGTAGCATCCCGGGGTTCCGGCGCGCTTCTGCCGGCGATATCTCTGATATTTTGATCACGCCGGGGCGCGAAGGGCTTTGGTCAGACAGCGTTGACGATGGCGTCTTGCTCGAGCAGCTGTTGGTGTTGGCTGCCGGTGAAGTGACCATAGGAACGTTAGGTGCCCGGATCAACGCGGCAAAGAAGTCGCCGGCTCGTGCAGCGGCCTCGCGAGTTAACGGCGCCAAAGGCGGCCGGCCGGCGCGAAATTCCTCGACCTGATGCCTGCTCGCAGCCCGATAACTGCTATCGAGAGCTTGGCGACGATTCGGCGGGCCGGTTCCTGCCGAACGAAGAGCATCAACAAGGGACGAGCGCGCTCCATCCGCGACGATCGAAAGAAGCCTCACGCCCCCTAGCCTCGTCTCAGGACCGTTTGCGATCTGCGGCTACGGCGCGCGGTTGTACTTGTCGAGCCAGGATGGGTTGGTCGGCGGCTTGCTCGAGTGTCTCGCCGCGGCTTTTGCGGCGGCCTTCTTGCGCGCGGCCACCTTGCTGATGCTCTTGCTGCTCGTCGAACTCGTCGTGTAGCTGGGTTGTCCGCTGCCGAGCGGCGTGCCGGTTGCAATGTCCGAGGAGAAGCGCGCGAACATCGAGGGGTTCTGCTTGAAGTGATTCTGGAGCGCGTTGATTCGGTTAGCATCGTTGGGGTGATCGGACAGGAACTCGGTGCCCGAGCCGCTTTGGCCGGCTTGCTCGAACGCCTGGAAGAGCCACACGAGGCCGTACGGATCGAAGCCGGCTTGCGCGCACGTGTCGGAACCCTTGAGGTCCGCGGACGTTTCGACCGCGCGCGAGAACTTGGAGGTTTGCGCGGTGTAGATGACCTGCTCGGCCATCTGCCCGATGCCCGACCGGTCGATGCCGAGGATCGAACCGAGAATGCCGATGACCGCGGCTTGACCTTGCGCCTTGCCGTTCAGGTTGACGACGTCGTGATGGATGTCGTGCGAGGTCTCGTGGCAGATAACGCCTGCAAGCTCTTCTTGGTTCTTCACGAACCTCATCAACGAATCGGTGACGTACACATTACCGCCCGGAACGGCAAATGCGTTCGGCTGCTTTTCGTGTACGAGAATGAAGCGAAAGCCGTACGGCTGGCCGTTCGCGTCCACGTATTGCGGATCGGCGACGCCTTTGATCCGCGCGGTGACCGGATCGAGGAGGTTGTACATCGCGTTGGGGCGCGGAATGATCTCGCCCTTTTGCTGCAGCTGCTGATAGACTTGGGCGCCGATGTCGGTTTCCTGATCGGCGAAAGCGGGCGTGCCGAGCGCGAGCAGGGCAAGGGCGGCGAGGCCTGCGGCCAGACGATTCATATCGTGCTTGTTCCTCCGGGGAGTCAACGCAAAACCCGTCCCCCGCGTTCGCCTGACTGCTCGCGGCTCGGCCCCTGTCGAGGCCGGGCCCGGAGTCGCCCGCGTGTGCGCATTCGAAGAAAAAATAAGGGCGCGCCGCCTGGCGCGCCCTTCCTAAACGTCCGTTGTGCGGCTCCTAGTGGACCAGGAAGCCGACGAGCAACAGCGCCACGATGTTGAGCACCTTGATCATCGGGTTGATGGCGGGACCGGCGGTGTCCTTGTAGGGGTCGCCGACCGTGTCGCCCGTTACGGCGGCCGCGTGCGCGAGCGAACCCTTGCCGCCGTAGTGGCCGTCTTCGATGTACTTCTTCGCGTTGTCCCAGGCGCCGCCGCCGCTCGTCATCGCGATCGCGAGGAAGAGCCCGGTGACGATCGAGCCGACGAGCACGCCGCCCATCATCTTTGCTCCGCCGTTGTTCGGCATGAAGCCTGAGAGCAGCACGATGACGACCGGCACGCCGACCGGAATCAGCGCCGGCAGGATCATTTCTTTGAGCGCGGCCTTGGTCACGATGTCCACCGTCGTGCCGTAGTCGGGCTTCTGCGTGCCGGCCATGATGCCGGGCATCTCGCGGAACTGGCGCCGGACTTCTTCGACGACGGCGCCGCCCGCGCGGCCGACCGATTCCATCGAAAGCGAGGCGAACAGGTACGGGCACGCGCCGCCGATCAAAAGTCCGGTCAATACGTACGGGTCGCCGATGCCGAAGGTCACCGGCGTCGTCGCGCAGAGCGCGTCGGCCGTCGCCTTGCACTTGTCCGAGAGTTCTTGCAAGAACGATGCGAACAGCACCACTGCCGCGAGTCCCGCCGAACCGATGGCGTAGCCTTTGGTGACGGCCTTGGTGGTATTGCCGACGGCATCGAGCGGATCGGTCACGCCGCGCACGGCGTCCGGCATCTCGGCCATTTCTGCGATGCCGCCCGCGTTGTCGGTAATCGGTCCGAACGAGTCGATCGCGACGATGATGCCGGCCATCGAGAGCATCGACATGACGGCGATGCCGATGCCGTAGAGTCCGGCCTGGCCGTACGCGACCAGGATTCCCGCGACGATGGTGAGCGCAGGCAGGACCGTCGCTTGCATCGAGACCGCGAGCCCGGAGATGATGTTGGTCGCGTGTCCGGTCACCGACGATTTCGCGATCGTTTGCACCGACGGGTACTGCGTTCCGGTATAGAACTCGGTTATGAACGTGATGAGGCCGGTGACGGCGAGTCCGACGAGCGAGCAGATGAAGATGCCCATCGTCGAGATCGTCTGTCCGCCCGGCAGCGTAACGCCGCTGCCGAACTCGCGCGCGGTGATGAAGTAGAAGAAGATCGCCGACAGCACGCCCGCGCCGATCAAGCCTTGGTAGAGTGCGCCCATGATCGAGCCGCCCGGCCGCATGCGCACGAGGAACGTTCCGACGATCGAAGCGACGATCGAAACAGCACCCATGACGAGCGGGAAGGTCGTTGCGCTCGGCAAGACCGCGCCGAGCAGCAGGTGCCCGAGCAGCATCGTCGCGACCGTCGTGACGACGTACGTTTCGAAGAGGTCGGCCGCCATGCCGGCGCAGTCGCCCACGTTGTCGCCCACATTGTCGGCGATGACGGCGGGGTTGCGCGGATCGTCTTCGGGAATGCCGGCTTCGACTTTACCGACTAAGTCGGCGCCGACGTCGGCGGCTTTCGTGAAGATGCCGCCGCCCAGTCGCGCGAAAACGGAGATGAGCGAACAGCCGAATGCGAGCCCGACCATCGCGCCAAGCGATTTGGCGACGTCGCCTCCGTTGAGGTTGAGCACGATGCCGTAGTAGCCGGCAGTCGCGATCAGCCCGAGGCCGACGACGAGCAGCCCGGTGATCGCACCGCCTCGGAACGCAAGCGCCAGGGCCGGCGCGAGGCCGCCGCGCGCGGCTTCGGCCGTGCGGACGTTCGCGCGCACCGAAACGATCATGCCGATGAAGCCGGCCGCGCCGGATAGCACGGCACCGATCAAAAAGCCGATCGCCGACTGCGGACCGAGTGGCGGCGCGAAGTAGATCGCGATGGCGAGGACGATGGCGACAATTCCGACCGTTCGGTACTGGCGGCTGAGGAAGGCCATGGCGCCTTCCTGAATCGCGGCAGCGATCTCGCGCATCCGGTCGTTACCGTCCGACTGCTTGAGCACCCAAGCAATAAGTACCACCCCGTAGACGATCGCGAGAGCTCCCGCGATCAGTCCGAGTGAAATCCCCAACCCTGCGTCCAAGTGTTCGCCTACCTTATAAGACCCAAAATGCGCAACGAGAACCCGGCCGCCCACAAGGGGCGGCGTCCGGAGAACGACCGACCGCGTTTCGCCCGAGCGGCGGGCAGTCCTGTTCGACTGAGGGAGGTAGGCCGGACGGCCCTACGGCCGTTCGTTCCCCATGCGTACAGTACATATAATGCTCTCAGGATTGAGCCGGCCGCCCGTAGTACGGACGGCGGGTCCCCATGGCGTTCCAGGCGCCCTCGAATTGCGGTTCGACTCAATCGCGCGGCTCGCGGCCCGCCTCTTCGACGCGCCGCTCGGGCTCGTGACCCTCGTCGAATCCGACCGGGTCCGCGTCCTGGGAAGCGCCGGCCTCGCAGCGCGCGAACTGCCCCGCGAAATCGGCCTGTGCGTCACGGCCGTCTCAAAAGACGGGCCGCACGTGATCGAAGATGCCGGGCACGACCTGCGCTCGGCGCGTCATTCGCTCGTCGCAGGCCCCGAAAACGTGCGCTTCTACGCGGGAGTCGTCTTACGTGCCGCGGACGGAACGCGCCTGGGCACGCTCTGCGTGATGGACCGGATCGCGCGCCGCGCCGATCCCGAAACGCTCGTGCTGCTCGAGGAGCTCGCCGCCCTAGCCGTCGACCGGCTCGAACTTCGCGCCGCGACGGTGAAGAGCGCGGCCGCGCACCTGCGTCCGGCGCCCGAAGCGCTCGACGAAGATGCGCTCACCGGTCTGCCGGGACGGCGCGCCTTCGAACGCGACCTTGAGGTCATTTGGAATACCACCGCCCCGCGCGAAGCGCTCGGCGCGGTCGCCGTGACCTATGTCGAGGGCCTCAAGGCCGTCAACGGGCGGCGCGGCCGCGAACTCGGCGATCAACTGTTGCGAGCGGTCGCGGGTTCGTTGCTTGCGAGCCTGCCGGAAGGCATTCGCTTGTACCGCATCGGCGGATGCGAGTTCGGCATGCTGCTGGATCCGCTCGCAGCGCGCGAGGCGGACGCGGTGAAAATTCGCGTAGACCGCGCGATGCAAACCGTGCGTTTCGTGGGTTTTCATGAAGCGTTCGCGTGCGTCGGCATCGGCGAGCTTGCCGAAGCGGACGCGCCGCAGAGCGCCTACCGCCTGGCCGATTGGCGCGCGTACGGCGAAAGGATGCAGCGCCGCTAACCCCGGAGTCCAAGGCCGTGCAGGCTTTGGATTGATCGCATTCGCCGTCCGCCGAGCGTTCCGCCTCGTCGCGGTCTTGTTTGCGATCACCGTCGTCAGCTTCGCGTTTCTCCAAGCCATTCCGGGAGATCCCGCGACGTTGCGCCTGGGCGAACATGCGACCCCCGAGCAAGTCGCCGCGCTACGGTCGTCGCTCGGATTGGACAAGCCCTGGATCGTGCAGCTCGGCATCTACATGGCGCACGTGCTCCGAGGCGACTTGGGACGTTCCATTTCCGACACGCAGCCGGTCGCATTTAAGTTGAGCCAGTATTTTCCGGCCACGGTCGAGTTGACCGCCGGCGCCCTCTTCGTCGCACTGCTCGTCGGCATTCCGGCCGGGATCTTCGCAGCGTTGCGGCGCGGTAGCGCGCTCGACGCGATCACGATGAGCGGGGTGATGCGCGGCGTTTCGATCCCAGTGTTCTGGCTCGGCTGGATGCTCGTGTACGCGCTGGCCGTCATCCCATCACGCTGGGGTCTCAATCTCTTTCCGATTTCGGGCCGCATTTCGCTCACGTATTTCGTTCCGGCGCGCACGCATCTCGTGATCCTTGATGCGCTCTTGGCCGGGAACGGGCGGGCCGCGCTCGACGCGCTGTGGCACCTCATCTTGCCGGCCGTGACGCTCGGAACGATTCCCATGGCGATCGTCGCGAAGATCACGCGGAGCGGCATGCTTGAAGTCTTGCGCAGCGATTACGTCCGCACTGCACGAGCCAAAGGGCTCGCTCCGCGTGCCGTCGTCCTCAAACACGCGCTGCGCAACGCCCTCATTCCGATCCTGACCGTGGTGGGGCTGCAGACCGGTTTGCTGCTGGGGGGCGCCGTCCTCACCGAGCACATCTTTGCGTGGCCGGGCGTCGGGCGGCTCGCCTTCGACGCGATTTCGAACCGCGATCTCCCGCTGATCAACGGCTGCATCCTCTTGTTTGCGACCGTTTTCGTCCTCGTGAACGCGATCGTGGACGTGCTCTACGCGGCCGCGAACCCGCGAATTCGCTACGGCGGGTGACCCCGGCGCCTCGCTCGAAGCCTCGGCGCGAGAGGGATAGGAACGAACGGTGAAGGTGGAGCGCCGCTCGCAGTACGTCATTGCGGGCACTGCGTACTCGCGGGAAGAGGTCATCCATCGCTACATTCACTTTGTGAAATATGTAGCGGGCCGGATTTCCGTTAACTTGCCGCCCAACGTCGAGTTGAACGACTTGATTTCCGACGGGGTCATCGGCTTGATCGACGCGGTCGAAAAGTACGACGACGATCGGGGCGTGAAGTTCGAAACGTACGCGATCACGCGCATTCACGGCGCGATTCTCGACGCGCTCCGCGCGCTCGACTGGGTGCCGCGCGCGGTCCGGCAGAAGGCGCGCGAACTCGACCGCGTCTCGCAGGAGATGGAAACCGAATTCGGTCACGCTCCCAGCGACGAGGAGATCGCCCAACGCATGGGGCTGACGCCCAAAGAGTTCGACACGCTGCAGCAGCGGGTCCGAGGCACCTCGATCCTCTCGCTCGAGGAGCATCTCCCGAACGAGAAGGGGAACGACGTTCCGCTGCTCGACTCGCTGCGCGGCGACGACGGCGAGGTCGGGGGCGCGCTCGAACAGCGGGAGGTTCGCGAATCGCTCGTGGCGGCAGTCGCGGCACTGTCGTACCA
>JACRTZ010000086.1 GCA_014304965.1 Vulcanimicrobiota bacterium
CGATAGTAGAGATCGGCGAGGTACCGGGCCGGTTCGATCTCTTTGGGGTGCGAGGAAACGTAGCGCACAAGTTCTTTCACGGCGCCGTCGAGGTCGCCGCCGTTGACGCGCTTGCGCGCCGCCGCGATCGCGCCAGTCGGATCAGAGACGAAGGCGTCCTGCACCATCGTCGTGCCGTTTCCTAACGTTACCTGAGCGAGCGCCGGGCCGCACCAAAGCAGCGCCGCCGCTACCGCAAGCGCGGCGCACCCGGTACGTCGGGCGCCGCCGTTTTTCACGCCGGAATCCTTCGGCGGCCCGAGGCGCGCCCCTATCGGCCGGAGCTAGGGAGGCTCTGAAGAAGTCGTCGCGCCGGTCGCACGAGCATTTGCGCCGCAGATCGAGAAACGAGGAGGGCGCAATGCCGAGGCGCATTGTAACCGACGCAGTGACGATGAGATGCGGCGCAAATGCCGTGCCCAAAGGGTTTGATGCGAGGACTTCTTCAGAGCCTCCCTAGGGCCGCGTCATATTTGCCGGCACGACGAAGCGGTCGAAGTCCTCGGCGTTCACGTAGCCCAGGCCTAAAGCCGCTTCGCGGAGCGTCGTGCCGTCCTTGTGCGCCTTCTTGGCAATCTCGGCTGCCTTGTCGTAGCCGATGTGGGGGGCCAGCGCCGTGACCGTCATCAGAGATTGTGAAAGATAGCGGCCGATCGTCTCTTCGTTGGCTTGGAGCCCCTCGATAGCGTGCTCGCGGAACATGATGCAGGCGTCGCGCAAGAGCGTCGTCGAGTGCAGAAAATTGTAGATCATCACCGGGTTGAACACGTTGAGTTCGAAGTTGCCTTGCGAGGCGCCGAACGAGATCGCAAGGTCGTTGCCGTACACTTGCACGACGACCATCGTCACCGCTTCACTTTGCGTCGGATTGACCTTACCCGGCATGATGGAGCTGCCCGGCTCGTTTTCCGGAAGCGTCAGTTCGCCGATGCCCGCACGCGGACCCGAACCGAGCCAGCGGATGTCGTTTGCGATCTTCATGAGCGCGGCGCCGAGTTGCTTGAGCGCGCCCGAGGCAAACACGAAGTCGTCGTGCGATGCGAGCGCCGTGAATTTGTTCGGATGCGAGCGGAACGGCAGGTTCGTCAGGGTCGCGATCTGCTTGGCCGCGCGTTCGGCGAACTCAGGATGCGCGTTGAGCCCGGTACCGACCGCAGTGCCGCCGATCGCGAGGTCGTAGAGGTGGTCGAGCGCTTCGGTGCAGGCGACCATCGCGCGGTCGAGCTGGGTGACGTAGCCGGAAAATTCTTGACCGAGCGTTAGCGGCGTCGCGTCTTGGAGATGGGTGCGGCCGACCTTGACGATGTTCGCCCACTGCTTGGCCTTGACGTCGAGTGCGTCGCGGAGCTTCTTGACGGCCGGCAGCATGGCGACCATCGCCTCGGCCGCCGCCATGTGCATCGCCGTCGGGAACGTATCGTTCGACGACTGCGACATGTTGACGTGGTCGTTCGGATGGATCGGCTTCTTCGACCCCATCGTACCGCCGGCAAGCTCGATCGCACGGTTCGAGATCACTTCGTTGACGTTCATGTTCGTCTGCGTGCCGGAGCCCGTTTGCCAGACGCGCAGCGGAAGGTGTGCATCCAGTTTACCCGCGATCAATTCGTCGGCGGCCCGCACGATCAAATCGGTTTTCTCACCGTCGAGCTTGCCGAGGTCGCGGTTGACGAGCGCGGCAGCCTTCTTCAACGTGCCCATCGCCTTGGTGACTTGGCGCGGCATCACGTCGCGCGGCGTCGTGCCGTCGCCGATGTCGAAGTGCACGAGCGAACGCGCCGACTGCGCGCCGTAATATTTGTCGGCCGGAACGTCGATGGCGCCCATCGAGTCGGTTTCCGAGCGGGTTTTGGCGCCGTTGGCAGCCGCGGTGTTGGTCGTCGTCATAGCCCGGCAGCCTTCTGCGCGACCGTCTTGAATCCGTGCCAGGCCCAATCGTACGACTTAAGTAAGAGGCGGAGTTCGCACCTATCCGAACGAGGGACCGCATGCTGCTCGACGCGCCGACGGCCGTCCACCTCCGGCGGCTCAGCCCACTCGATTTCTTGGAACGTTCGGCCGCCGTCTATCGCGAGCGCGTCGCCGTGGTGGACGGCGATGCACGCTGGACGTATCCGGAAATGCTCGAGCGCGTGTACCGTTTCGCGCATGTTTTGGCGGCGCTCGGCGTCGTCAAGGGCGATCGGGTCGCGGTCCTCTGTAAAAACGAGTCCACGCTGCTCGAAGCGCACTTCGCCGTTCCCGCAGCGGGCGCCATCCTCTGCGCGCTCAACATCCGGCTGGTCAAAAATGAAATCGAGTACATCGCCGGTCATTGCGGTGCGACGGTCGTCGTGTACGACGCTGAATTCGCGCCCCTGGTCGCCGATTTACCAACGCCGGTCGTTCGGATCTCGGTTGACGATCTTGCCGCGTTGATCGCGCACGCATCGTCCGAGCGCTTCGACAACCCCGCGAGCGACGAAGACGAAACGATCTCCATCAACTATACGAGCGGCACGACCGGACAGCCCAAGGGCGTCATGTACACGCACCGCGGCGCGTACCAAAACGCGCTGGCGGAAATTTTTCACGCGGGCCTGCGGCCGGAAAGCGTCTATCTGTGGACGCTGCCGATGTTCCACTGCAACGGTTGGTGCTTTCCGTGGGCGGTGACCGCCGCCGGCGCCACGCACGTCTGTCTACCGAAGGTGGACCCGGAGCGCATTTTCGCTTTGATCGAACGTGAGGGCGTGACGCACTTTTGCGGCGCGCCGACAGTATTGATCGGACTGGCGAATCACCCGGGCGCGAAACCGTTCGCGCGCCCGGTCAGCGTCACGACCGCGGGTGCACCGCCGGCCCCGACGACGATCGCACAAATGGAAGCGCTCGGCGCCGTGATCACACACGTCTACGGCCTGACCGAAACGTACGGACCGGTTACCGTCTGCGCCTGGCAGCCGCAATGGGACACGCTCGAGCCGGCGGAGCGCGCGCGAATGAAAGCGCGGCAAGGCGTCGGGATGCTGACGGTCGGGCCAGACGACGTTCGCGTGGTCCGCAACGAGCCCGCCGCCGACGGCTCGCTCGTAGACGTGCCGCGCGACGGCGCGACGCAAGGCGAGATCGTCATGCGCGGCAACAATGTCATGAAAGGCTATTACGACGATCCCGCCGCGACGGCCAGGGCATTTGCGGGCGGCTACTTTCATTCCGGCGACATCGCGGTGTGGCACGCCGACGGCTACCTCGAAATTCAAGATCGCGCCAAAGACGTCATCATCAGCGGCGGCGAGAACATCTCGACCGTGCAAGTCGAAAAGGCGATCCTCGAACACGCGGCCGTCCTCGAGTGCGCCGTGGTCGCGAAGCCTGACGACAAGTGGGGCGAGGTGCCGAAGGCTTTCGTCACGCTCAAACCCGGAGCATCGCTCGGCGAAGACGAGCTGATCGCACATTGCCGCGAACGACTGCCGGGCTACAAGACGCCGAAGGCGGTCGAGTTCGGCGACCTGCCGAAAACGTCCACGGGCAAGATTCAAAAATTCGTGCTGCGCGAACGGGAGTGGCAAGACAAGGGCAAGCGCGTCAATTGAGCGCTTTCGACAACGCGGCGCCGGCCTTCGGGGCGTACACGTACGACGAATTGGTCAAACAGTACGATGCCTCGTCAACCGTGCCGTCCACGGACCCCTATTTTGCGGAGTACGCGGCGCGCAGCGAGCGTTCGCGCACCGAACTCGCCTGCGAACTCGACGTCGTCTACGGCTCGCATGAGCGCGAGCGCGTAGATTTCTTTCCGGCGCTGCAACCGGATTCGCCGCTCTTCTTCTTCGTTCACGGCGGTTATTGGCGGCGGCTCGACAAGTCGTTCTTTTCGTTCGTCGCGACGACGGTCGTTCGGGCGGGCGGTGCGGCGGCAATCGTCAACTACCCGCTCGCCCCGACGGCCACGCTCGACCAAATCGTGTCGTCCGTGCGGAACGCCTTCGCATTTACGCTTGGAAATGCGGCGCGTTTGAATGCCGATGCGCGCCGAGTCGTCGCCGGCGGCCATTCGGCCGGCGGTCAACTGACGGGTATGATCGCGGCGACGGATTGGTCCGCGTACGGCGTGCCCGCGGACTGTTTGACGGGCATCTTTCCGATCAGCGGGCTGTTCGATTTACATCCCGTTCGGCTTTCGCACGTGAACGAATGGATGGCGATGGACGAAGCGGTCGCCGAACGCAACAGCGCGCAGCGATTGATCCCCAAGCGCAACATTCGCCTGATCGCGTCGGTGGGCGGCGCCGAAAGCGATGAATTTCGGCGGCAATCGCTCGAGTACGTCCACGCGTGGGAAGCCGCCGGCCATTCGGCGACCTACCTCGCGCCGCCGGGTCACAACCACTTTTCGATCCCGCTCGCACTCGCCGACGCAACCACACCGCTCGCCCGCGAAATGTTGAAGCTCCTCGAACTTTCCTAGCAAAACAGAGATAATAAGGTGGCAAGATTCCCGGCCCATTCTGAGCCCGATAATGGCGGTCAACGCAATAGTTGCCGAGGGGTCCATAGGGGCTTATAATAGAGCCCAAATGGTTCCATTCAGCGCGACGCTCAAAATCCTCGGGCGCAAATTGCCCCGAAACCCCGAGTCCGACCAGGCGGTCGCCCGCGGCCTCGTCGACCGGGGCTTGCCGGCTAGTACGATCGATCGTTTAGCTGTGGCTTACGCCACGACGGTCGAGGAGATTCAACGCCTCCTCGGCGTGTCGCGCACGACCGGCAAGCGCCAGCGCAGCAGCAATTCCGCATTGCGGCCGCTCGCCGCCGACCGAGCATTACGGCTCGCGCGGGTCCTTGCCTTGACGCGCTTCGTTCTCGAAGACGATGGCAAGGCTGCACGCTGGCTCAAGGAGCGCAATCGCGCGCTGCGGGGCGAACGGCCCATCGACCTCTTAGCGACCGAAACCGGAACGGATGCCGTCGAAGAGTTGCTCGGCCGAATTGAATACGGCATATTTTCGTGATCGCGTGGCGGATCGCGAAGCGCCCGTATAGTTCGCCTGAGGCCGTGTTAAGCGGGGAGGGCGCGTGGCGTTTGGGCGGCCGCTGGAATGCCCGCGGCCTGCCCCTCGTGTACGCGGCAACAAACTCATCCCTCGCCTTGCTGGAAACCCTCGTTAACGTCTCGGCGCACAACCTCGCGGAATCGCTCGTCATCGTTCCGATCGACGTACCCGACGACGCCCCCAGCGGATCGATTGACGCGAGCCGCCTCCCCGAACTTTGGCAAGAGCGCGATCGAAGCGCATGTTCTAAAATCGGATCAAAGTGGATCGTAGATAAATCCGAACTCGTCTTGCGCGTCCCGTCGGCCACGAACCCGCTCGACCAAAATATCCTCATCAACCCATTACACGAACAGATCTCGCGCTGCACGGTCGGCGCACCGCTGCCGGTCCGCTTCGATCCCCGGCTTCTGCAGCTCGTGCCGTAGCGAAGGCTTAGGCGGCGGAGGCCTGCGCGTACGCTGCGTCGACCAGCGCTGCAAATTCGCGCTCGACGACGCGGCGCTTCACCTTGAGCGTCGGTGAGAGTTCGCCCGCTTCGATCGTGAGATCCCGCGGCAACACTGCGATCTTGCGGACCTGCTCGAACGTCGCGAGGTCGGCTGTGTTGGCCGCGACCTCGCGTTGCAGGAAGTCGCAAACGTCGCCGCGCGCGGCGATCTGCTCGCTCGCCACCTCCGCACCAATCGAGAAATCGCGACGGATCAATTCCCAGTTCGGCGCGACCAGCGCGATCGGATGCGGCCGGCCGTCGCCCAGCACGAAGACTTGGCCGACGTAGATCGAGCGCTTGATCGCAGCCTCGACGCGAGCCGGCGCGACGAATTTTCCGCCGGAGGTTTTGATCAATTCTTTCTTGCGATCGGTCACGTACAGATAGCCGTCCGCGTCGAGGCGCCCGATGTCGCCCGTCATGAACCAGCCGTCCGTCGTGAACGGCTGCTCGCCGGGCAAGTGGTAGTACCCCTTCATGACGTTCGGGCCTTTGACCAATATCTCGCCGTCGTCGGCGATCTTCACAGAGACGGTCGGAATCGGTTTGCCGACGCTCCCGTAACGAATGGAGCGTTGCACGTTCACGCTGACGACCGGAGACGTTTCCGTCAATCCGTAGCCCTCGCAGATCGGTACGCCGAAACCGGCGAACGTCAGCGCGATGTCGCGGTGCAGCGGGGCGCTGCCGCTCACGAGCACGTGCACGCGGTCGAGCCCGAGCGCCGGTTTGATTTTCGATAACGCCAAGCGTTGCGCGACCGCGTACTTGATCTTCACGAGGAACGAGAGGTTCTTGCCGTCGGCGATCGCCGTCATGTAGTCGCGCCCAACACCGAGCGCCCAGGGCACGAGTTCGGCCTTGAGGCCGCCGTCGGCTTTCGCTTTAGCAATGACGGCCGCCAGCACGCGCTCGTAAATGCGCGGAACGAGCCCCATCGTTAGCGGCCGCACCGAACGCACGTCGTCGAGAAAGAACTCGGGTTGCGTGATGTGGATGCTGCAACCAAATTGAATGAAGCCGAGTACGTCGGTGTGCTCGTAGATGTGCGCGAAGGGCAGCACCGAGATCACCGGATCGTCGTGAAGAATGTCCGAAAAGCCGTACTTGTACGCTTCGTAGGAGTCCGTCACGAGGTTGGCGTGCGTGAGCATCACGCCTTTCGGCGTTCCGGTCGTTCCCGAGGTGTACATCAACACCGCAAGATCGTCAGGGTTGACGTTTTCGTAAAACGACTTAATGCGCGAGGAGTCGGCCGCTGCCATCGCTCCCGACGCTTCGAAGGTGGCAAGCGAATCCGGACCGTCGCCGTCGAAGTGCACGAAGCGCGGCGCGTGCGGACAGGCCGCTTTCAACCGTGCGGCGATTTCGGCCGTTTCCACAAACGCGAGGCGCGTTTCGGAATCTTCGAAGATGTAGTCGATTTGGTCCGTCGCCATGGTCGCGAAGGTCGGCACCACGACGCAGCCGGCGAACAATATGCCGAAGTCGGCCGCCAGCCAGTCTACCCGATTGTTCGCAATCAGCGCGATGCGCTGCCCGCCTTCGATGCCGGCAGCCCGGATCGCCGCAGCGATGCCATGCGCTCGATCGAGCATGCGCGTCGAGGAAGTGTAGCGCCAGTCGGGCGCGCCCAAACGCTCGCCGAATGCGCGTTCGCGCGGGGTCTTCAATGCGTCGGCCAGCATCCCGGGCAGGGTTTGCACGGGGCGAAGGTTCGCGGAAAGAAATCCCTGGCCCCTCGCCAACCTGCACTGGGTTATGACCGTTCAAGCCGAGACCCGCTCCGCGTCACTCGTTGCCGCGGAGACCCGCGACGGCGTCCGCATCCTTCGTATCTCGAATCCGCCCGTCAATGCGTTTTCGGCCGCCGTGTGTGAGGCAATGGTCTCGGCAATCGCCGACGCCGACGTCGACGCCGCCGTCAACGCGGTCGTCTTGACCGGCTCGAACGGGCTCTTCAGCGCCGGGGCCGACATCAACCAATTCGTCAACCCGCCGCCTCCAGGTTCGAAAAACATTCGCGACGTCGTGGACGCGGTCGAAAAAAGCGACAAAACCTTCGTCGCCGCGATCGACGGAACGGCGCTCGGCGGCGGCTGCGAACTTGCGTTGTCGTGCGACTATCGCATCGGTTCGCCCAGCGCGAAAATCGGTCTGCCGGAAATTTTGCTCGGTTTGCTGCCGGGTGCGGGCGGCACGCAACGGCTTCCGCGTTTGCTTGCCAAGCGCAACCCGATGAACAACGGACTGGCGGGCGTACAGATGGCACTCGACATGATGCTCAAGGGCGAAGCGAAAGCCGCCAAACCCGCGAAGGGCATGGGCATCCTGGACGAGATCGTCGACCAAGGCGACGTCGTCGAACGCGCTGTCGCGTTTGCGCGGGAGCGCGCCGGGACGAAAAGCCGCATCAGCAAGCTCACGTTCGTCGTGCCGCCGCCGATGACGGCGATGGCGCACGGCATGGTGCCCCCCGAAGAGCGCGGCGGCTTTGCGGCGCACAAATTGATCGACGCGGTCGAGGCCGCCTCGGAAATGGAGTTCCGCTTCGGCATCGCGCATGAGCGGCGGCTCTTCACCGAACTCGTCACGGGACCGCAGGCGCAAGCCGCGATCCACCTCTTCTTCGCCGAGCGCGAACTCGGCAAAATACCCGGGCTCAGCGCGGAGATGCAAGCGAAACCGATCGCGACGGCAGCAGTCGTCGGAGCCGGCACGATGGGGACCGGCATCGCGATGACCTTCGCGAACGCGGGCATTCCCGTTTCGGTGATCGACGTCAATCCCGAACAAGTCGAACGCGGGAAGAAAAACGTCGCCGGCACGTACGAAGCTCAAGTTAAAAAAGGCCGTTTGACGCCGGACAAGGCGAAGGAGCGCGCGGACAGCATCGCCTTCGTCGGCGACTACGGCGCGATCGCCGGCGTGGACGTCGTGATCGAAGCCGTCTTCGAAAACATGAAGATCAAGAAAGAGGTCTTCGCGGCGCTCGACAAGGCCCTGCAGCCCGGCACCATCTTAGCGTCGAATACGTCCACGCTCGACATCGACGAGATGGCGGGCGCCACCAGCCGCCCCGACGAGGTCGTCGGCCTGCACTTCTTCGCGCCCGCCAACGTCATGCAGCTGCTGGAAATCGTGCGCGGCAAGAACACTTCGCCGCAAACGCTGGCGACCGCCGCAGCATTGGCCAAACGTCTGCGCAAGAAAGGCGTCGTGTCGGGCAATGCGTTCGGCTTCATCGGCAACCGGATGCTCTTCGACTACTTGCGCGAAGCGAATTTTCTCCTGGAAGAGGGCGCGACGCCCGTGCAGATCGACGGCGCAATGAAAGAATTCGGCTTTCCGATGGGCCCGTTTGCGATGTCGGACCTCTCGGGCATCGACGTGTTCATCAAAATCGCGCAAGAGGCGCCCAAGCCGGAGTATCGCACGTCGGAGATCGCCGCCCGTCTCTACGAACAAGGACGCTACGGACAAAAAACGGGCAAGGGCTTCTTC
>JACRTZ010000016.1 GCA_014304965.1 Vulcanimicrobiota bacterium
AACTCCTGACCCCTTACATGCGAAGCAAGTGCTCTACCAGCTGAGCTACATCCCCGGGGCACCGACCAGTATACGCAAACGAAGGTCGGCCGTCTAGCGCGGATCTCCTAAATACGGGAAGGCCGTGAGATTGAAGTGCTTGCCGGCGCAGCCGACGTTGTCGGTCGTGAGCGTCGGCCGGCCGGCGCGGCCGTCCTTCTCGTTGCCGTCGTCGGCAATCGCTCCGCTCGTGTTGGGAATGCTCGAGCCGGCGGAATACAACGCGACGTAATTTCCGAAAACGAATTGGAAGGTCGTGTCCACGACGTCGTCTTGCAGAGCCCGGCCGCCGAACTTGCCGTTCACGCGCGAGCCGGTGCAGTAGTCGCTGAACTGTCCGGAGGTTTGTACGCCGAGGTATTGCGCGTTGCCGGTTTGCGAGAGATCTGCGAGTAACGCGTCGGGCGCGAGCAGATTCTGAACGAAGGTGGACGTTGCGGCGCTCCGGCCGCCGAAGCCGCCGGTGACGAACGCGTTGATGTCGGTGTTCATCGCCGATTTATCGCCCTGCGGCGAGCTGCGATTGCTCGCGTCGTGACGGGAGTACGGGCTAAAGACTTCAGCCAAGCCGGCATTGCCGACGCGATCGATCTGAAGGAAGCGGATCGTCGAACCGGTTACGCTGAGCGCGCCGTTGAGGGACGGGTCGTTGCTGCAGCTCGAGAACGCAGCGAAGGACAAGGCGACGGAGGCGGCTATCGTCAAAAAACGCCTCATCTTATTGTCCGCTCTGCGTGGAGGTCGTCGCCCAATAGGCGATGACCGGCGTCGAACCCGAAAACTGCAACGTCGACCGCGGCATCTCGATGACGATCGACAAGACGTTTGCGTTGTTGAAGAAGTCGGTTCCGACGGAGTTGAAGCCGGTCGGGCACGTCGCGCTGCCGACGCCCGGCAAGCAACTCGTCGCGGTACTGCCGGCGTTACGGTCGGGCACGATCTTGAAAAACTGCGTGAGATCGAAGAAGAACGGATCCTCGCGCACCCCGGCAAAAACGGTGAGGCCGCCCGAGACGAACGTCTTGTTGACCAAACCGGTGCCCGTCGCAAAGCCGCTCGAGAGCAGGGTCGTGTTGGTGCCGGTTTCATTCGGCGTGCCGGGTCCGTACACGAAGACTTGCTGCGCTCCGTTCGTAACGGCGCCGAACGAGAACTGTACGATGATATTTTCGCTCGGGCGGTTGCCGATCGCCTCGGATGAGTACCGCGTGTCGAACTTCATCGCGTACAACACATTGGTATCGAAGAACGCCGTGGTGCCGCTGCCCGCCGGCAGTCCGGGCTGGACGTTCATGACGGCCACGATATTGTTCGAATTCGTGGGACTGGGAAAGAGGTAGACGTCCGAGATGTCTGCGCCGGGCCGGTTGACGACCGCGGCCGACGTCTTGATATTGAATCCCCGCACGGGGCTCGCTGCGTACAGCGTCGCCGCAGTTACTAGCACCGCGAGCGCAAACAATGCGCCCGCCCTCCGAACCATCTTCATAACCCGCCCACAATACGCCCGACCCTCGAACAAAGCCTCGCCTCAAAAGCAAGGGAACCAGGGCGCCGTCCGCGCACCAAACGAGGATGCATTTCGGAATCATTCGCAAATTCATGCGAATGACGCTCGGGCTGGTCGTTCTCGCCGGCTTCGCGGGCTGCAACGGGAGCGGTCCGGCGCAGAACACGGAGCGCGTCGTGGGAGGCCCCGCTTCGGTCTCGGCGATCCGCGTCCTGACGACGATTTCGACGTTCAATTCCTTCGTCTCGGCGGTTGGAGGCACGCGCGTCATGGTCGACAGTCTCGTGCCGGTCGGCGCGTCGCCCGAGGAATATCAGCCGACGCCGGCCGACATCGGCCGGCTAGCCGACGCCGATCTGTTGATCGAAAACGGACTCGGCCTGGAAAGCTGGCTCGCCCGCACGATCGACAACGCGAAGAACGCGCGGCTCAAAATCGTCGTCGCAACCGCCGGGCTTCCCCGCAAGGGAAATAACCCCCACCTCTGGATGGATCCGCGCCTCGCGCGCGGCTACGCGCGCAACATCCGCGATGCCCTCTCGACGCGCGACCCGGCGCATCGTTCCGAATACGCGAAAAACGAAACGGCGTACGAAAAGCGGCTCGCGGCGCTCGAGCGCGAGATTGCCGCGCGCATCGCGAACGTGCCGCCGCCCTCCCGCGCGATGATCGTCTTTCACAACGCGTGGCAGTATTACAACGATCGGTTCGGCATCCGCACGGTCGGTATCGTCGAGCTATCGCCGGGCCAGGAACCGAGCCCGAAGTACATCTCCGATCTGATCGGCCTCGCTCGCGCAAACCACGTGCGGGCCGTTTTTGCGGAACCCGAATATAGTCCCAAGCTCGTGCAGACGCTCGCGGAGAGCGCCGGTATCGCGACCGTCGAGAACCTGTACGACGACTCGCTCGGCAACGACCCGCGCGTGCACGATTACGAAAGCATGCTGCGCTACGACACCGAGGTGATCGTAAAAGCGCTCAACGGTAGACAATGAGCAGCGAGTCCGAAGTCGCCGTTCGCACGGCCGGCCTGAGCGTTCATTACGGCAGGATCGCCGCGCTCGAGAACGTGGACTTCGTCGTCACGAAGGGAAGCGCGCTCGGCATCGTTGGGCCCAACGGTTCGGGGAAATCCACCCTGCTCAAAACGATCGCCGGCCTCAAGGCGCCGAGTTCCGGCACGATCGAAGTCTTTGGCGCTTCGCCGCGCGCGCTGGCACCCGGTACCATAGCGTACGTGCCGCAAGTCGAAGCCGTGGACTGGACGTTCCCGGCGAACGTGTACGACGTCGTGGCCATGGGGCGGTTTCCGCGCTTGCGAGCGCTCGCGCGATTCTCTCGTCGCGATCGCGAGGTCGTGAACGAAGCGCTCGACGCGCTCCGCATCGGCGACTTGCGAGACCGGCACATCTCGCAACTTTCGGGAGGCCAGCAGCAGCGCGCCTTCGTCGCCCGCGCCGTCGCCCAAGAGCCCGGCCTCTTGCTGCTCGATGAACCGACGACCGGCGTCGATGCGGCTACTGAGGACGCGCTGCTCGCCCTGGTGCGGCGTCTCGTGGCCGGCGGGCTGCCGGTCGTGATGACGACGCACGATCTCGAGCGCGCCGGCGAATGGTTCGACCGTTTGATGGTCCTCGATCGCCGCATCCTTGCGATCGGCGATCCAGACGACGTGCTCGCATCGGGTGCCTACGCCGGCATTCGCGAACACGTGCATACACACGGGCATTTGCGCAGCGACCGCGCGGCGGAGCATTCGTGATCGATCTGCTGGTCGCGCCCTTCCATTACGAGTTCATGCAGCGCGCATTCGTTGCGGCGCTCGTCGTCGGGACGCTCTGTTCGACGATCGGCACGTACGTCGTCTTACGCCGGCTGTCGTTCATCGGCGGCGGCATCGCTCACGCCTCGTTCGCCGGCATCGTCGTCGCCTATCTCAAGGGCTTCGATTATTACGTCGGTGCAGCCGTGGTGGCGATCGTCACGGCGCTGGGAATCGGCTACGTGAACCGGCGCGCGCGCGTCTCACTCGATACCGCGATCGGCGTGCTATTCACCGGGGCCTTCGCGCTCGGCGTGTTTTTGATGAGCCTGCGGCCGACCTACAACGTCGATCTGCAAGGTTTCTTGTTTGGCAACATCTTGGCCGTCTCACGGGCAGACCTGCTGTTGATCCTCGCATTGTCGGCGATCGTCGCGATCTCACTCGCCCTGCTGTATCGGCCGTTGCTGTACACCTCGTTCGACCCCGTCGTGGCCGAGGCGAGCGGCATCAAAGCAGGCGCCGTCGCCTATGCCTTGCTCGTGCTGCTCGCGTTAACGATCGTGGTATCGCTCGAATCGGTCGGCATCGTGCTCGTTGCCGCGCTGCTCGTGACGCCCGCTGCCACCGCGTATCAATTGACGCGGCGCTTCACGACGATGCTCGTGCTCTCGGCCTGCATCGGTGCGTTCGCGTCGCTTGCGGGGCTGTACGCCTCGTACTATCTTCACGCCGCGAGCGGGGCGACGATCGTTCTCCTCGTGACCGCTATGTTTTTCATGGCGATGCTCTCAAGGCTTCGATCGCGGCGCGCTGTTTAAGCGACCCGAGTCCCCCCGACGCAACGGATCGTTCGGAAGAAGCCTACTGGTGATCTACCGCCTCTTCGGCGGGGCGTAGCACAAAATAGCGGCCACTCTCACCCGTGCGTTCGAGGAAGCCTGCGTCGGCGAGTGCTTCCAATACTTCGTTGGTGAGGCTGCGTTCGTTTTTGTTCGGCATGCCGGTCCAGCGTAACGCAACGTCGCCCGCATCGAGATGAATGCCCGGAACGAGCAGGCTGCGCACGAACACCAAGCTGAGATTGAGACGCCGCATACGCGAGGCGTGCGGTTGAAGGGCTTGCTCGAACGGTGAGAGGGGCTCGTTCAATTCGGACGACGGCGGCGCGGCCGGAGGTGTCGGCGCTGGTGCGGGTTCGGCGATTTGATCGAAGGGCGGAATCGGCGGCGGGGACATGACGATTGCGGGCGGCGCGTCTGAGACTATGGCGGCGGGAGATTCGTGCAGCGCTTGGCCGTGCGGGAATTCTTCCATCGCGCTCGGTTCCGGCGGAGTCTCCGGCTCGGCCGCTACGACCGGTTCGACTTTGAGCGGCAGAGGCAACGGTTGCGCCGGGGCGCTAGGGGGGAGCGCCTCGACGCCGACGATTTGCGGCGCGCGCGCGAGCACGAAGTCGGTCAAGCGCGGAACCAGTTCCGCGAGCGAAAGGAAGGCGGTCTGCCACGGCACGGCGTTGACGACGCTCTTGCGGCGTTCGATCGCGTCGTAGATCCGGCGCGCGACGTCGTACGGCGAAGCGGCGAGGAGCGGGTGCGGTCCGCTGAAGCCGGCACGCGTCATGAACTCGGTCGCGACGGCCCCCGGGTCGACGTAGGTGACGGCAATCCCGTCGCGCGCGAGTTCGTTGCGGACGATGCGTGACATGTTGCGCACGGCCGCCTTGGCGGGCGGATACGCGCCGAGCCGGCCGACGGGAATGCGCGCGACGCCGCTGCCGAGGAAGACGATTTGCCCGCGGCTCGCGCGTAATTCGGCGAGCGTTTCCCGCACGAGCGCGAGCGGCAGGATCGCGTGCGTTTCGAATTGCTCGTAGAGCGCGTCGTCGCTTTGAAAAGAAATCGGCCCGACGGCAACCGCGCCCGCGTTATTGACCAACGCGTCGATCCGCCCGAAGCGTCCGATCGTATCGTGCGCGATCTTCGCTGCGGCGTGCGGCGAGCGGAGATCGAGCGTGCAGATCTCGATGGTTCCGGTAGCCCCCTCGACCGTGCGCCGTAATTCCGCCAACCGCTCGGCGCGCCGCCCCACCGCGAACACGTTCCAACCGAAGCGGACCGCGCGTTCCGCAAGTGCCCAGCCGATACCCGACGACGCGCCGGTGACGATCATCACGCGATTCATGCGCGCGTCCCAGCCGTTACGTATGCTTCGCAATACGCGTGGTATTCCGAATCGACGCTCTGCGGAAGGTTTGCATAATGCTCGGCCTCGTCGAACATCGGGGCGCGCAGCGGTTCGACGATCGGCCTGCGCTCCCGCGCGAAGTCCGCGATAACTCGCGCGACGGGCCGCTCCGTTCCATCGGCACGGACGATGCCAAACTGCCGCTCGTGCGGCGCTAGATCGAATGGCGGTGTGTCGTATAAATCCTCGGCATAATCGGTCCAGCACCACCACATCGCGCCCAGCGCGCCCCGCTCCGCAAGGCGCGGCAGCACGTTTCGCGCGTAAACCGCGGCCGGCTCGTCGGCGAGGCAAGGGTGGCCGCCGACGGAGGTGACTCCCGGCGGACACGTCGGCGTTCCGAGTTCGGTGAAAAATACGGGCTTGCCCGAAAGCGAACGCGTCACTTCGAACAGATAGGGCACGACCTCGGGATCGTCGGGCGAGCGCGCGAACGCGCTGTACGCCGGATAGCCGTGCATCGTTGCAAAGGCCCACGGCTCGCACATGGACGACGGGCGAATGTTGCGTTCGAAGGCGATGTCTTCGCCGTGAATGCCGCCCGTCACCGGCAGATTCGAGGACGTGAAGAGGTCGCTCGTCAGCGCCGCGCTCCAGTGCGCCCCCTCCGCGGGCGAATTCGGCGGCCGCAAGTTCGAAAACTCGTTACCGAGGTCCCAAGCCAAAATGGCGCCATGATCGCGGGCTCGCTCGCCGATCGTGCGCGCGAAGAAACGCTGCGCTTCCAGCAACTCGCCGGTGTAGAAATCCGCTGCGGCATAGGGCGATTCCCCGCCGAGGGTAATCGTCCGAAAACGTTGGCTGCGCGTCGAACGGTCGAGCGTCCAGGCGGGCAGGTAATTGCAGCCGCTCATGTGGCCGGTGAAGAGCGTCGGCATCGCGGTGAGACCGTTAGCGGCGACCCGGTCCAGCACCAGCATGAACCGTTCGATCGCGAGCGTTGCGACGGTGTCGGGCGCGGGCTGAAAATCTTCCCACAAGATGAAAAAGCGCACGACGTCCATTCCCAGGGCGGCCATGCGCGCGAAATCGGCGTCGATTTCCCCGAGATCGAACCGTTCCCACATCCGCATCGCGCTCGAGCGCGGCCAATAATTCGCGCCCAGCATGAATCGTGCCATGCCGTGCGTTTGTCGCGCTATCGAGGGCGCCCCTTCGCGGCGGGCGAACGCCCGCGCATGGAAGCAAGCGCGCGCGTCGGCATCATCATGGGGAGCATCTCGGATCTCGAGGCGATGCGTCCGGCGGCTGCCACCTTGCACGAACTCGGCATCGCCTTCGACATGCGCGTCGTCTCGGCGCACCGCACGCCGGGGTTGCTCGTCGAGTATGCTTCCGGCGCCGCGGGTTGGGGACTCAAAGTCATCATCGCCGGCGCCGGCGGGGCCGCACATCTGCCGGGCATGACGGCCGCGATGACGCAACTGCCCGTGATCGGGGTTCCCATCCCAGGGAAGACGCTCGACGGAATGGACGCGCTTCTTTCGATCGTGCAGATGCCGACCGGGGTGCCGGTCGCGACCGTCGCCATCGGGAACGCGACCAATGCGGCCTTGCTGGCCGCTCGCATCCTCGCGCTTGAAGACGCGGAGTTGCGCGCAAGACTCGAAGCGCGCAGCGCGCAAGCTGCCGCGGACGTTCGCGCGACCAAACTGTGATCGAGACCATCGGCATCTTGGGCGGCGGTCAACTCGGCCGTATGCTAACGCTTGAGGCAAAGCGGATGGGTTATCGCGTGGTCACGCTCGAGCCGCTGCCGAATTCGCCGTGCGGCCAGGTCGCCGACGAACAGATCGTCGCCGCCTACGACGACGCCCGGGCAATCGGCGAGCTCGGCGCGCGCAGCGACGTGGTCACGTACGAATTCGAAAACATTCCGCTCGAATCCATCCGGCTGCTCCAGTCGCAATCGCGCAACGTGCGGCCGAGCGGCGACGTTCTGCGCGTGACGCAGGATCGGATACTGGAAAAGACCTTCGTGCGGGACGCCGGCTGTGCGACAGCGGCATTCGAAGCGGTGACCTCGGCGGACGAAATGCAGAACGCCGTGGCGTCGCTGAGTTTTCCGGCCGTGATGAAAACGTCGCGCGGCGGTTACGACGGCAAGGGCCAATGGGTAGTGCGCGACGCGGGCGACGCTGAGGTTGCACTCGGCGAGGCGCGCGGGGCGCCGTGCATTTACGAACGCTTCGTCCCGTTCGAGCGAGAAGTCTCGATCATCTGCGCGCGCGGCAGCGACGGCAAGAGCATCGCCTTTCCGATTACGGAAAACGTTCACGATCACGGCGTGCTCGACACGACGATCGTTCCGGCGCGTCTCGACTCTGCGCTCGCGGAGCGGGTCCGAGCGAATGCCGCGCTGCTGGGGGAGCGTCTACAGATCGTTGGCGCGTATTGCGTCGAATTTTTCATTCTGGGCGACGACGTGCTCGTCAACGAGATCGCGCCGCGCGTCCACAACAGCGGCCATTACTCGCTCGATGCAACCCAAATTTCGCAGTACGAAGCGCACGTTCGGGCAATCTGCGACCTGCCGCTCGTCCAGCCGCGCCTGCTGGCGCCGGCGGTCATGATGAACATTCTCGGGACGGGCGAGGGCGACGTGCTCGAAGGGAGCGCCGAACTGCTGCGCGAGCCCGAACTGAAACTGCATCTCTATGGAAAGAGGCATGCGGCCCTGCGGCGCAAGATGGGCCACTTCACCGTGCTCGGATCTTCGGTCGCCGAGGCGCTGGCCAAGGCAAGCGAAGGGCGGTCACTTCTTTCGTGGCGACCCTCGACCGCGGTTGCCGGACGGCCGATGATGCAGATAGGGGCGTCGCAGCCGTCGCCCTCGGCCTGATCGGGCCTTTTCCGAGGTGGAGGTCGCCGCAGGTAGTGTTTTCGGAAGCGAAGGGCCGCGGGCGAGAATCGCACGATGCCCGCGTCATGCAGGTCCCGATCGAACGGCTCGTGCCGTGCGGTCCGGGTGCGGAGTGGGCCGTGCTTCCGGGCGACGGACAGACGCTCGTGTATTGGGTTTTCGAAGCGCCGCAGTGCGGCGATCTGCCGATGCACCGGCATCCCGAAACGCAGTCGGGATACGTGCTCGAAGGTGAGATGGTGCTGAAGTACGAGGACGGGACGGAACAGCAGTTGCGGACCGGAGACTTTTACTCAATCGAAAGTGGCGTTGCGCACGGCGCGTCGGTGGACCGGCGCGTCGTATTGCTCGACATCTATGCGCCGCCGCGCCCCGATTACGAAGCGCGGTACCGCTTCATGACGCAGGCCAAAAGAGGGTCGCGGGGCGGATCCCGGGTTTCGGCGGTAATTCAGTAAAAGCCATCGGCCGTTCCCAGTAGTCGCGCGCGCGCCACGCGAGCTTCTCGCTGCCGGGCGCCGGCGGCGTTTTCATTTCTACGGCCTTCGCGTACGCGGCCAAATATCGGTCAACCATCCGCTCGAGGGAGAACGTCGTTTCCACGTGCTCGCGGCACGCCGCGCGATCGAGTGCGGCGAGTTGCGGTAC
>JACRTZ010000187.1 GCA_014304965.1 Vulcanimicrobiota bacterium
ACGCGGGCGGTCCGCGCGCGTTCCTCGGCATCGCGCCGCGCCGCCGAGTTGCTCCTCGATCGCGAGCAGCCGGTTGTACTTCTCGACCCGATCGCTGCGGGAGAGCGAGCCCGTTTTGATCTGCCCTGCGCCGGTCGAAACCGCGAGATCGGCGATCGTCGTGTCGCCCGTCTCGCCCGATCGGTGCGAAATCACGCAGCGGTAGCCCGCTTTGTGCGCCATCTCCACCGCATCGAGCGTTTCGGTCAGCGTGCCGATCTGGTTGACCTTGATCAAGATCGCATTCGCTACGCCGCCGGCGATGCCGCGCGCCAAGCGCTCGGTGTTCGTGACGAACAAGTCGTCGCCGACGAGTTGCACGCGGCTGCCGATGCGCTCGGTCAGCATTTTCCAACCGTCCCAGTCGTCTTCGGCGAAGCCGTCTTCGATCGAGACGACCGGAAAGCGGTCGCAGATGTCCGCGTAAAAGTCCACCATCTCGGCCGACGTGAACGAGAGTTCGTCGTTGAGCGGGTAATATTTGCCGTCGCGATAGAACTCCGTAGCCGCAGCGTCGAGCGCAAGCGCGATCTGCTCGCCCGGCTTGTATCCGGCGTTTTCGATTGCGTGCGTCAGCAGGCCGAGCGCTTCGTCGAGCGTGCCGAGCTTCGGGGCGTACCCGCCCTCGTCGCCCACGAGCGTTTGGAAACCGCGCTCGTGCAGCAAGCGCCCGAGCGCGTGAAACGTTTCCGCCCCGTAACGCAAACCTTCGGCGAACGTCGGCGCGCCGACCGGCACGATCATGCACTCTTGAAATTGTAGAGCGCCCTCGGCGTGCTTGCCGCCGTTAATCACGTTCATCATCGGAACCGGCAGCGTCGCCGCGCTCGGTCCACCGAGATAACGAAACAGCGGGAGGCCCAAACTGGCTGCGGCCGCACGCGCGACCGCAAGCGAAATCCCTAAGATCGCATTCGCGCCGAACTCGGCCTTGTTCGCGGTCCCGTCCAGGTCGATCAGCTTTTGGTCGATCTCGCGCTGCGCGGTCGCATCGAGCCCTTCGAGCGCGGGGCCGAGCATTTCGTTCACGGCGCGCACCGCGCGCAAAACGCCCTTACCGTTGTAACGCGACTTATCGCCGTCGCGCAATTCGATCGCTTCGTACGCGCCGGTCGAGGCGCCCGAGGGTACCATCGCTTCTTCAACCGCGCCAAAACTGGTCGCGACGGCGACCGCGACGGTCGGGTTTCCGCGCGAGTCGAGCACCTCGCGCGCATGGACGCTTTCGATCAGCGGCCGCCCGCCGCCGCGCAAGGATTCAATCACGCGCGGCGCATTCTGGAATGGCCGCCGATGTCCCCTATGGAAAGCGCGTCGTCGTGCGACGAATGCATCGCCGTTACGACTCGATCAGCCATGCTTTGAGATCGTGCTCGCGCGCGGAAATTTCGCCCGGCGCGAACCAGATTCCGATTTCGCGCGCCGCGCTGTCGGCAGAATCGCTGCCATGCACCAAGTTGCGCCCGATGGTCTGCGCGAAATCGCCGCGAATCGAGCCCGGCGCGGCCTTGATCGGATTGGTCGCGCCGATCGTCGCGCGGCAACCCTCGATCGCATCGGAACCCTGGATCACCATCGCCACGAGCGGTGCGCTCGTGATGTACCCGACGACGCCTTCGAAAAAGCCCTTGCCCTTATGTTCGGCATAATGCTCTTCGGCGCGCGCGCGCTCGGCGGTCAGCAACTTCATCGCTGCGATCGTGTAGCCGCGGCGTTCGAACCGTGCGAGGATCTCGCCAACGAGACCGCGCGCAACGGCGTCGGGTTTGCAGAGAATCAATGTCTTTTCGATAGCCATGCGGTCGCGCTTACGCGCGCGTCCGAACGATGCCTGTAACCGATGTTCGTCGTTCGCTCGCTCGCTGAAACCGAAAGCACGAACGACGATGCCGCACGCCTTCTCGGCGAGCCGGGAAGCGCGGGCCTCGTTTTGTCCGCCGAGTATCAGCGCGGCGGGCGGGGCCGGCGCGGACGCGCCTGGGTCGCACCGCGCGGTTCGTCCTTGCTGTTCACGGCGATTTTACCGCAACCGATAGCGACGCCGGCCTTGTGGGCGCTGCCGTTTTGGACGGCGCTCGCGGTTGCCGACGGCATCGCGGAGGAAACCGGGCTCGAGGTCGCGCTGCAATGGCCGAACGATCTCTTGCTCGAGGGGCGCAAGTGCTGCGGCATCTTGTGCATCTCGCGCGTCAACGGAGCACGCGCATGGGCGGGCTGCGGCGTCGGCCTCAACGTCCTGCGGCCCGACGGCGACCGTGGACTTGCCGCGCTCGAACCGCCGCCGGCGTTCCTCTCCGATGCCGCAGCGGCGGTCACGCGCGAGGGCATCCTCACAGGCGTTCTCGCCGCCTTCGAACGCGGGCTGGAGATGCTCCGCCAGCCGCGCGACATCGCGCGGGCCTGGGAACGCCGCGCACGGCTGGACGGGACGGCCTATCGGCTGCTGCGTGACGGCGACGCGGCCCCGTTCGAGGCGACCGCGCGCCGGTTAGGGCCCGATGGCGCCTTGATCGTCGAACGCGAGGGCGCCGAAGAAGCGGTCGCGCTCGGCGACGCCCGGGTCGTGCGCTACTGAGTCTTGTGCGCGCGCGCGCGGCGCTCGCAGGTTTCGCAGAAGTGCGCGAGCTTGTTGTCGGTATCGAAGATCGAGTTGGAAAAATACATCGCGCAGCGCGGGTTGAAGCAGTGCTTGAGCCCGAGCGCGTGGCCGAGATCGTGAACCGCCTCTTTCAACGTGCGCTGAAAGAGCAGATTGTCGTCACCGCGCTCCCCGTAAAATTCACTGCGTAGCCGGTGCAGCGATACGACCGCGATGCGGTGTTCTTCGCTCGCATCGCCGAACACGAACTGGTGCGACGTCTTGTACAGGTCGTAATCGGTGATCGCAAGCCGTATGCCCGCCTCGGAGCGCGGCGCGGCCGCAACCTTCGAAATGAGCGTATTGAAGAACAGCTGACGCCGCACGCCGTTGAGCGAGGTGCGCGGGATGCGCACCGCGCGCTCGACATGGCATGCGAAGAGAAACCGTTCTTCCAGACACAACGCGAGCCGTGAAAGGAAGGACGAGTCGATCGTGTTCACCGGTATGATGCCGATCGAACTCACAAGAAGCACCTGCCAAAAACGTGCATCTGAATTAGAGCGGGGATTGGCCTTCGAGGCGCTCCGGACCTGTGCAGCGTTGCGAGCATTGTATCGCGAAGGTTAAGACATGATCGTCGGCATTGGGACCGATCTCGCCGAAGTGGCACGGTACCGCTTCGACGACCGCAGCCTGGAGTGGTTCGCGCGCCGCGTGTACACCGAGGAAGAGATGGAGTACGCCATGCGCAAGCGCGCGTGGCAAGAGCGGCTCGCCGGTTTCTTCGCCGCCAAGGAGGCGGCGCGCAAGGCGTTCGGCTTCGCGATCCCGTGGCGCGACGTCGGCGTCTCGCACGAACGAAGCGGCAAACCGGTGTTAAGTTTTTTTAATGAGGCCGCCGAGCTGCCCGCGCGGCGCGGCGTTACCCGCATCCATCTGACGATCACGCACACCGCGACCATGGCGGCAGCATTCGTCATTTTGGAGGCGTAATGGACGCGGAGACCGTCGCGGCCCTCGAGGCACACCGCTGGTGGACGCACCTTCCGGCGCTGACTGCCGAACAAATGCGCGACGCCGACGCGCGGGCATGCGAGCGAGTCGGCGACGTCGCGCTCATGCGCGCCGCGGGCGAACGCATTGCCGAACTCGTGCGCAAACTCGATCCCGGCAACGGGGCGGTCGCCGCATTCGCCGGACCGGGAAACAATGGCGGCGATGCGTTCGCGGCCTGTGCAGAACTCGCAGCCGAGCGGCCGTGCATCGTGTACGCGCTGGAACCAACCGCACCGAGCGCGGCGCGGCGCGATGCCGAGGAACGCGCGCGGACCGCCCGCGTCGAGGTGCGCGCGCTGCCGTCCAATCCGACGGAGGCGCGCCACGCCTTGAACGACGCCTCCGTCGCGCTCGACGCGCTGCTCGGCACCGGCGCGCGCTTGCCGCCGCCGGAGAACATGAACGCCGCCATCGAGGCGCTCTGCGCGGCGAGCGCCGGAGCGCCGTGGACCACGGTGATCGCGATCGATGTGCCGACCGGCATGGACGCAACGACCGGCGCATGCGCCGATCGCTTTGTCTTCGCAAACGAGACGCTGATGCTCGGCGCGGCCAAGCTCGGAGTGTTGCTCGAGCCGGCGCGCGGTTTTGCAGGCCGCCCCTGGGTCGGCGACCTCGGGCTCGGCCAGGAGATCGCCAAGCTCGGCGCCCCGTTCTACTCGACGATGTGCCGCGACTCGTTCGCAGGTTTTTTCCTCGGCATGGCACGTCGCGAAGACGCCGACAAGCGCAGCGCGGGCGCGCCACTCATCATTGCGGGCTCGCGCGACTTTCCCGGGGCAGCCGTCTTGTGCGCGATCGGCGCGGCCCGCGCCGGCGCCGGGTACGTCACCGTCGCCTGTCCCGAAGACGCGGCCGACACGCTGCGTGCGCACCTCGTCGAGCAAGTCGTCGTCACCTACGACGCGCGCAATCCGGCGAAGGCGATCGATTCGCTTTGCACGTACGCCGAGCGTTGCGGCTCGGTCGCGATCGGCCCGGGACTCGCCCTCTCAAACAAGATGGGTGAGATCGTTCGCGGCTTCGTGAAACGCCTCGAACTGCCGTTCGTCGCAGACGCCGGCGCCCTGTCCCATTTGGCGAAGCATCTCGATCTCTTGCACGAAAAATCGTGCATTCTCACCCCGCACGCGGGCGAATTTGCGCGGCTCTCGGGTGAAGGCGCCGTCGCCGAAAGCGAACGCATCGAACGGTTGCGGCGCTTCGTGGATCGCACCGGTATCACGACTTTGCTCAAGGGCAGCGCGACGCTCGTCGCCGCCGGGCCCGTCACGCACGTCAATCCGACCGGCACGAGCGCGCTTGCAACCGCGGGCACCGGCGACGTGCTGACCGGCATGATCGCGACGCTCTTGGCGCAAGGCTGCCGCCCGTGGTTTGCGGGCTCGCTCGCCGCGTACTGGCACGGTTTGGCCGGCCGGGAAGCTGCGCGCATGCGGCCGCGCGGCGTCGTCGCCGGCGACGTGGCCGAGGCGCTCGGCGCGGCTCTGCTGCCGCTGTCGTTCGCCCCGTCGCACGAAGGACCGGGTGACAAAATTTTCCCGCTTTACGAAACGGCCGCTGCGCCGCCGCGCACGGCCCTTCGCTTCTAGCCTAAGCGTTCAACAGCGCGCGCAAACCGGCTTCGTCGAGAATCGCGATGCCGAGCGATTGCGCTTTGATCAATTTCGAACCGGCCTCGTCGCCCGCAACGACGTAATCCGTTTTCTTGCTGACGCCGGAGACGACTTTGCCGCCTGCCGCGACGATGTAGCCGGCGGCTTCTTCGCGCGTCCAATCGGGGAGCGTGCCCGTGAGCACGAAGGTTTTGCCAGCGAGGGGTCCGGCCACGACCTTCGGGGTTCGCGGCGCGGTCAGCGCAACGCCTGTCGCATCCAAACGCGCGACGATCGCGCGATTCGGTTTCTGCCGAAAGAAGAACGCGACGCTCTCCGCAATCTGCGGTCCGATGCCGGCTACGGCCGCGAGCCGTTCTTCGCTCGCTTCCATCACCGCCTCAACCGTTCCGAATTCTCCCGCCAGCAGCGACGCATTCTGGCCGCCGACGTAACGGATGCCGAGGGCGACCAGCACGCGCGCGAGCCCGCGCGATTTCGATCCTTCGATCGCCGAGACGACGTTGCGAGCGGATTTTTCGGCCATCCGCGGCAGGCTCGCAAGTCGCTCGACGGTGAGATCGTAGAGGTCGGCAACGTCGCGGCAGAGTCGCGCATCCACGAGCGCACCCGCCAGCACGTCGCCGACGCCTTCGATGTCCATCGCGCCGCGGGAAGCGTAGTGGCGGATGCGTTCGCGTACTTGCGCGGGGCACGCCGCGTTCGTGCAATAGGAAAAAACGTCGTCCTCGGGATGGTCCACGGGCGAGCCGCAGACCGGACACTTCGCCGGAATCTTGTAGACGCGCGTCTTCTTCGGCCGCAGTTCGAGCACGGGCCCCACGACGTACGGGATCACGTCGCCCGCGCGGTGCACGATCACCGTATCGCTTTCACGAATATCCTTGCGAACGATGTCGGCCTCGTTGTGCAGGGTTGCCATCCGCACGGTGACGCCGCCGATCGCCACCGGATCGAGCACGGCGAACGGATTGAGCTTTCCGCTGCGGCTGACGTTCACGTCGATCTTCAGCAATTTCGTGCGCGCTTCTTGCGCCCGGAACTTGAAAGCGATGGCCCAGCGCGGGTCTTTTCCGGCGTACCCCAGACGCGCTTGCAATTCGAGATCGTCCACCTTGATCACGATGCCGTCGATCTCGTAGTCGAGCGTTTCGCGGGCTTCTTCCCATTCGCGGCAAAACGCGAGGACGTCGTCGAGCGAGGCGCAGCGGGTGGCGTGGGGGTTGACGGGCACGCCCAGAATTTGGAAATAGGCGAGCAATTCGAACTGGGTGCGCGGCAGAGCGTCCGCGTCGTCGAATGCGCCCGTCGCGTAACCGAAGAACGATAGCCGCCGTTCGGCCGTCAGCCGCGGATCTTTTTGGCGCAAGCCGCCGGCTGCCGCGTTGCGCGGGTTGGCGAAGGGCGTCAGCGCACGAGCCTCGCGCGCGCCGTTGAGCGCGGCAAACTCGCTGCGCGAAAGATAGGCTTCGCCGCGCACGTCGAGGCGCGCGGGGGCAGCGTCGCTCAAACGCCGCGGGATCGCGCGGATCGCACGCACGTTGGGCGTGACGTCCTCGCCGACGGATCCGTCGCCGCGGGTCCCAGCCGAAACCAGCACGCCGTTTTCGTATCGCAACGAGATCGCGAGCCCGTCGATCTTCAACTCGCAGACGTACGCGGGGGTCTTGCCCGCGAGTTTCGCAACGCGCGCCCCGAACGCACGCAGGTCGTCTTCATCGAACGCGTTCGCGAGGCTGAGCATCGGCACGTCGTGCCGGTATGGCGTAAAGTCCGACGACGGCGCGCCGCCGACGCGCTGCGTGGGCGAGTCGGGGGTGGCGAGCTCGGGGTGTTGCTCTTCGAGCATCTTCAATTCGCGTAGCAGCAGGTCGTATTCCGCATCGCTGATCGCAGGATCGTCGAGAACGTGATAGCGGTAGTTCGCGTCCTCGATCCGCCCACGCAGGTCGCTTGCCCGCTCGGCCGGCGAGGCGTTACCGCTCTTGACTGCCACCCGACGCTTGTACGACCGCGCGGAAAAGCGCGCCTGGGCGGAAGGGCCCGCGACGCCGAAGCCGCGGGGATGACTGACGCCTACGTTTGCGATGCCGTGCGCACGCCGATCGGCCGCTACGCCGGCAGCCTGAGCGCCGTCCGCACCGACGACCTCGCCGCCGTTCCGATGCGAGCGCTCGTCGAGCGCAACCCCGGCGTCGACTGGGCCGCGGTGGACGACGTTTTTTACGGTTGCGCCAACCAGGCCGGCGAGGACAATCGCAACGTCGCCCGCATGGCGGTGCTGCTCGCGGGGCTTCCCGCGGTCGTGCCGGCCGCGACCATCAACCGGCTCTGCGGTTCGGGCCTCGATGCGATCGCGCAGGCCGCGCGCGCGATCCGAACCGGCGAAGCGGAGCTCGCGATCGCGGGCGGCGTCGAGAGCATGTCGCGTGCGCCCTTCGTAATGGGCAAAGCCGATGCTCCCTTCTCGCGCAACGCACACACGTACGACACGACGATCGGCTGGCGTTTCATCAATCCGCTGCTCAAAGAACAGTACGGCGTAGACTCGATGCCGGAGACCGGCGAAAACGTCGCCGAAGAGTTCGCGATTTCGCGCGCCGACCAAGACGCGTTCGCGTTGCGCAGCCAGCAACGCGCGGCCGCGGCGCAAACGTCCGGCCGATTTGCCGGCGAAATCGTCTCGGTCGCGATCCCGCAAAAACGCGGCGAGCCGCTCGTCGTGGATCGCGACGAACACGTGCGCGGCGATACGACCCTCCAATCGCTCGCGAAGCTTCCGACGCCGTTTCGCAAGAACGGCACCGTTACCGCCGGCAACGCGTCGGGCGTGAACGACGGGTCGTGCGCGCTCGTCATCGCATCGGAAGCTGCAGCGAAAAAGTACGGCCTCCAACCGAAAGCGCGCATTCTCGGCGCGGCGGCGGCGGGCGTCCCGCCGCGCATCATGGGCATCGGGCCGGCGCCGGCCACGAAGAAATTGCTCGAACGGCTACACCTGTCGGTCGGCGATCTCGACGTGATCGAACTGAACGAAGCGTTCGCGTCGCAGTCGCTCGCGGTGCTGCGGATGCTCGGCCTGCCCGACGACGCCGAACACGTGAATCCCAACGGCGGCGCGATCGCGCTCGGCCACCCGCTCGGCATGAGCGGCGCTCGGCTCGTCACGACTGCAACGTACGAACTCAACCGGCGCGGCGGCCGCTACGCGCTGTGCACGATGTGCATCGGCGTCGGACAGGGCATCGCGCTGCTGCTGGAACGCGCGTAACGGAAGGGTACCCCCACTCGGCGAACCTCAGAGGATGGAATCGCCGAAACGGCGCCCTGGAGTCACGCTCAGGAAAACCACGAAAGAGCTCGCCGAGCGAGACGAACGCGAGTATTGGAAGTCGGTGACCGGCTCCCGGAAACTGGAAATGACGCGCGAGCTCATGACCTTCTGGATGGACGTGAATGGAACGCCTGCCGAGCAGCGATCACTTCAAAGAACTGCTGTCGCACTTCGTAGAAAACGACGTTAGGTTTTTGATCATCGGCGCTTTCGCGCTAAGCCACTACGTGCGCCCGCGTTTTACGAAAGACCTGGACATTTGGGTCGACCCGAGCGGCGATAATCCTGAGCGAACGTTTCGAGCGCTCGCGGCTTTCGGGGCGCCGCTCGATGGCATTTCCATCAAAGACTTTCGAAGTCCCGAAATGATGTTGCAAATCGGCATAGCGCCTAACCGTGTCGACATCCTGACGGGACCTGACGGCGTTGTATTC
>JACRTZ010000223.1:0-4589 GCA_014304965.1 Vulcanimicrobiota bacterium
GCGCTCGAGTCGCGCAGCTTGCCGTATCACCTCGACGAGGGCGGCGGGGCGTTTTACGGACCGAAGCTCGACGTCAACGTACACGATGCGATCGGGCGCTCGTGGCAGCTCGGCACCGTGCAGCTCGACTACTATCTGCCGCAGCGCTTCGGGCTCACCTACCGCGGCAGCGACGGCAAAGATCACACGCCGGTCATGATTCACCGCGCACTCGGCGGCTCGCTCGAACGGCTCTTCGGCGTGCTGATCGAACATTACGGCGGCGCGTTTCCGGCCTGGCTCGCGCCGGTGCAAGCGGTCATCGCGCCCATTTCCGAACACCAGCTCGAGTACGTCGAATCGGTCGCCGTGCAACTTCGCGCAATGGGCTTCCGGATCGAAGTGGACGCTTCGAGCGACAAGATCGGCTACAAGATCCGGCATTGGAAGATGCAAAAAGTGCCGTATATCTTGGTCGCCGGCCGGCAAGAGGTCGCAGACGGCACCGTCTCTCCAAACGAGCGCGGGCTCGACGAAAAACGGCCGGCCATTTCGGTCGAAGCCTTCGCCGCAGAACTCGCCGACCGCGTACGCCGGAAAGTCTAGCGGGCCGCTAGGTCGTGCGCGGGTTGCGCGTGCAGAGTTCCAATTTGGTGCCCGCCGGATCTTCGAAGAAAATCGCCGGATACGCCTCCATGTCGGCCGAGCGCTCGACCTTCTGCGCGCCAAACTCGCCGAGACGCTCGAACCAGCCCTCCAACTCCGCGCGCGAACCGATGCGGAATGCGATTCGCGTCGCCGTGGGTTCCATGAGCGGATCTTCGATCACGCCCATAAAGACGGGAGTGTCGCCCGACTCGGCGGTCTCGAACCATTCCGCCGCGTTCGGGATGTGCGTCTCGTCCACGTTATGCCATTCGCCGTCGGCATCCACGTGCGAATGTTTCTTCTCGGCCAAGCCGAGCGCGGGCAGCAGGCAGTCGTAGAAACGCTCGACCGCGGCAAGCGAACTCACCCGCGTGTCGATATGATCGAAGCCCAAGAAGCGCGGCATGGTTCGGCCCTTTCGCCGCGAAGCGCGAAATCATGCGCCGCATCTTCTGCTTCATCGCCCTCCTCGGGCTGCTCCCGATTCCCGCTTCGGCCTGGGGGCTGACGGGCCACTATCTGATCTCGACGGCCGCCGCTCAACGCTTGCCCGACGAAGTTCCCGCGTTTATGCGGTCGCCGGCGGCGATTGCGGAGCTCGGGGCGCTTGGTCCCGAACTCGATCGCTCCAAGGGATCCGGTCAGCCGCACGACGCCGACCTCGATCCTGGGCATTACGTCGATCTCGGAGACGATGGCAAGATCGAGGGTGTGGTGGAGCTCGATTCACTCCCCACATCGCGTGGCGATTACGACACCAAGTTGCGCGGCGCGAACACGAACGAATACGCACAAGGTTACCTTCCGTACGCGCTCCTCGACGGTTGGGAGCAAGTGCGGACGGACTTTGCGATCTGGCGCGTCGAGCAGGTCGGAGAAAATAAGGCAGCCAGTGGCGACGATCGCGCCTGGTTCGCCAAGGATCGTGCGCTGCGCGAAATTCTGACCCTGCGCGACATCGGCGTTTGGGGGCACTACGTCGGCGATGCGAGTCAGCCGCTGCACGTAACATACCACTTCAACGGCTGGGGGAAATTCCCCAACCCGAACAGCTATTCGATGTCCACGAGTCTGCACTCCCAATTCGAGAGCGGCTTCGTTCGAGCCAATGCATCCTTGGCCGGCGTCCTCGCGCACGTGCGGCCCTACGCTCCCTGTAATTGCACCATCCAGCAAGAGACCGCGGCGTATCTGCGCGCGACGTGGAGCCAAGTCGTTCCGCTCTACGTGCTCGAGAAGCGTCTCGGCTTTTCGAGCGCGCAGCCGGAGACGGTCGAGTTCATGCAGGCGCGCCTCGGCGACGGAGCGACGGCATTCCGCGATTTGATCGTCGAAGCGTGGCGGCAAAGCGCCGACGTGAAAGTCGGCTATCCGCGCGGGCTCACGCCGAAAGACGCTGAGGCCGGCACCGCGATTCCGGCGCGAGGTCTCTTCGGCGACTAGGCCTTCGGTGCGGGTGGCGGGGCCGTCTGCGCCGGGAATGGCGCACGGATGCCGGCCGCGCGCAGCGCCGAATGAAAGCGTTTGATGTAGTCGCTGCGCAGCACGAATTGATCGGAAAATACGGCCGTGCGCAAGAAGATCGCACCTTTGACGTTCTCGTTCCCGAATTCTTGGAAACGGACGTAGGGGGCGAAATTCTCGACGCCGCGTCTCGTTTCGGCCGGCGAGGTCTGCGCGGTCTCGAGCGCGATTCTCTCGACTTCGATGAGGTCGGCGTCGTAGGGCACGAGGATCGGAATCGAAACCGTCAATTCGCGTTGGGGCAGTGCGTAGTTAACGAAGGTGGACTGCGCGAGTTTTGAATTCGGCACGACGATCAGGTTGTCGCCGAGGTCGCGGACCGTCGTATTGCGCCAGGTAACATCGGCGACGTAGCCTTCGCTGCCGGATTCCAACTTGATGTAGTCGCCCGGCCGCAATTGGTTGGACGCGACGATCTGCAAGCCGGCGAACAGATTTTCGAGCGTGTCTTTGAGGGCGAGCGCGACTGCGAGGCCGCCCACGCCGAGCGCCGTGAGCACGGGCGTAACCGCGATGCCGAGCGAACTGAGGATCACGAGCAAGCCGATCGCCCAAATGCCTAGTACGGCGATGCTCGTGAACAACGAAGCGGATGGAATCGCCTCACTGCGGCGGCGCAGGTAGCCGCCCACCCCGAACCCGGCCACGCGCGCGAGCAGCATCGTCAACGCCACGATCGAGGCGACGGTCAGCGCCTGCAGGACGAACGCGCTGACGTCGGTTCGCAAACCGGGGTCGGCAAGGAGCGTCGCCCGGACGCCGGCCGCCACGGCCCAGATCGTCACGGGACCCCGCAACGCCCCGGTCATGCGAGCGGCGGTGAGCCGGCCGCGGCGTTCGAACGAGCGTTGCAACGGCGGCAGGACGAAGGCCTCGGCCACGACGCCCACGAGCAAGCCGAGCAGCGTCCAAAGGAAGGGCGGCGCGTTCGCAAGGCCCGGCGGAAGGTGCATGGAGCGCTCGTTCGGCGAAGATGTACGGCGTGCTTCTGCTGGGGATCGAAACGTCGTGCGATGACACCGCGACCGCCGTCGTCCGCGACGGCAAGCGCGTGTTATCGAACGTCGCCACGAATCAAGACCGCTTCCATGAAAAATACGGCGGCATCGTTCCGGAAATCGCGAGCCGCCAGCACGTCGCGCTCTTGAGCGCGGCGGTCGAGGACGCGCTCGCGCGCGCACAGACGCGGCTTACGGACATGGACGGCATCGCGGTGACGATGGGCCCGGGGCTGATCGGCAGCCTGGTCGTCGGCGTCGCATCCGCGAAAGCGCTCGCGTTCGCGTCGGGCAAGCCGCTCTATGCGGTCAACCATCTGCACGGCCACGTGTTCGCCCCGTTCCTCGAAACCGAACTGGAACCGGAGTATCCGTTTTTGGCGCTGCTCGTCTCGGGCGGCCACTCGCAACTCGTACACGTCGCAAGCCCGCTCGACATGCGCATCCTGGGCCGCACGCGCGACGACGCGGCGGGCGAAGCGTTCGACAAAACGGCGCGGCTGCTCGGGCTGCCCTTTCCGGGCGGCCCCGCCATTGACGCGCTCGCGCGCGAAGGCAATTCAACGATCAAGTTTCCGCGGCACCGGGCCGACGGCGATGCCCTCGACATGTCGTTTTCGGGGTTGAAAACGTCGGTGCGCTACTTCTTGTCGGATCCCAAAAACACCGGCGTTCGAAAAGAAAACGTGGCGGCGTCGTTCCAGGCCGCCGTCGTGGACGTGTTGATGGATCGGCTCGAGCGTGCCGCCGCGCGCTATCCGTATTCGCTCGCCGTGCTTTCGGGCGGTGTGGCCGCGAACTCCGCGCTGCAGCGCGCGTTCACAACGTGGGGCGTGCGGAACGGCGTGCGCACGGCGATTCCGCAGTTACGTTATTGCACGGACAATGCGGCGATGATCGCCGCGGTCGCGGATCGGCAGGGCGAATCGAAGCGCGCGGATCCGCTCAGCGTGAGCGCCGATCCGAATCTTTCGTTCGAGCCGCTTACATCCAGGCGGTGAGGCGAACGAGTCCGTCGAGCAAATCGGCCGAGGCGCGCTCGTTCTGCGAGCGCAACCGGTAGCAGGCGACGCGCCGGAGCGCATCGACTGCGGACCATGCTTCGGGCCACGTCGCGCCGGCGGCTAGGGACGCCGCGAGCACGTCGAGAGCGGCCGATTCCGGCGGGACGCTTTCGAACGAGTGCTGCGCGGCGCCGGCTGAGCCGACCACGACGAAGTGGGTGACGTTCTTTCGTGCAAGCGGTTTGTTCCAACCGAGCCGCAACAGCTCTACCGCAAGTGCGGCCGCACCGTACCGCGACGACGTCAGCAGCGCAATTCGAACGTCGGTCTTTTCCAAAAGAACGGTCACGCAGCAAGCGTAGCCGTTTTCGATTCCGCGGTCGAAGGCCGGTGCGTCCCGATCGTTGGGGCTATTGGTCCGCCCGCAGCAGGGACC
>JACRTZ010000223.1:4599-9040 GCA_014304965.1 Vulcanimicrobiota bacterium
GTGCCGGAGGGCCGCGACCGTGGTCCGCCGCTCGAGCACGTGCAAACGGTCGTCCAGTTCCTCGCGCGTTTCGCCCTCGTTTCGGGCGAGCGGCGCGCGTGCGAGGATCTCGCCGCGGTCCACTTCCAGCCGCACGCGGTGAACGCTCGCGCCGAGCCAGCGCGCACCCTGGGTGAGTGCGTCGTCCACCGCGCGGGCGCCGCGGAAGGCCGGCTGCTGCGAGCCGTCGGGCAGAACGACCGTATCGGCCGTCAGGTCGAGCGGCAGATAGGCCGGGTGTAAGTTCAGCATTTCTGAAAAGGCTGCGACGAAATCCGCCGACAGCACGTGCATCCAGCCGAGCAACAGCACCAGGTCGGGCCGCAGGGCCGCCACCGTTTCGAGCAGACGGACGTCATACGTCGCGCGCGAGTCGCCGCCGCGTTCCACCACGCCTTCGGGAACGCCGAGACGCCGCGCACGCTCGCGCGCGCCGGCATCGGCGCGGTTCGTGACGAGCGCCGCGATCTCGAGCGGAACCTCGTTCGCTTGCGAGGCCGCAACGATGCTTTCGAAGTTCGATCCGTTGCCCGAGGCCATGACGACGGTGCGCGCGTTCTTGGGCGCGGGTGGTTGCGCCGTCGTCAGCGCGTACGCGCCGGTTTCGCGCGCGTACCATTCGGCCTCGTCTTCGGGTACGTTCGTCACGAGAGCGCGGCGAAATCCGCGTTCGCGCAAGGCGAACATTGCAGCTCGTGCAAGCGGGCCGCCCGCTTCGGCGGAACGCGCGTCCTCGGTCAGTTCGAGCGGGGCGACGAGCGCGGCGTCGTTCTCGCTTGCCGAGCGCGCGAGAGCGCGGGTTGCGGCCGACGTATCGTACGCCGCGTAGCCGGCGAGCGCCCCGTCGCCTTCGAGCCACCATGCGCCGCCGCCGTTCGCCGTGACCGCGCCGCTGCCGCCGAACCGCTCGTCAATGCGCGCCAGCAGATGGCCGGAGGCACGGTGTTCGCGCGAAATCAGGTAACCGCGTGCATCGAGCCCTTCGTATTCGACGTGAAGTTTGCCGGGGTCGAAGCGCGCATCGTCCAGCGCGACGAGCAGATGAACATTCACGCCGTCCGGGCGGGGTGCACGACGACGTGCGGATCGCCGTCGGCGCGCGCTTCGATCCAGCCGACGACTTTGGCGGACGGCTCCGCCGCAATCGCTTTGAGCGCGTCGCCGGTAGAAACGACGAGCGTGAAGCCGATGCCCATGTTGAGCGTGCGATAGCGTTCTTCGTGCGACAGTTCGCCGAGCCGAACGATCTCTTCGAGCAGCGGCGGCACGCTCCAGCGCGAGGCTTCGAATACGGCTTTCACGTTGTCCGGAAGCGTGCGCGGAACGTTTTCGAGCAAGCCGCCGCCCGTGATATGCGACATCACCTTCACGTCGGCGACCGCTTGCATCGCGCGGACCGCCGTGTAATACGACGGATGTTCGGCGAGCAGCGCGTCGCCGTACGTCGCGCCGGCGTCAGAAGCGAACGGTTCGCGCCAGCGCTCGGCCGGCAGCACCTTGCGCGCGAGCGAGTAGCCGTTCGTATGCAAGCCGACCGCCGGCAATCCGACGATCGCGTCGCCCGGCTTTACGCGCGCCGGATCGGGAACCGATTTCACCTCAACGAGACCCACGATGGTGCCGGCCAAATCGAAATGCTCCTCTTGGTAGACACCCGGCATTTCCGCCGTCTCCCCGCCGAGGAGTGCGCAGCCGTGCGCCGCGCAGGCGCGCCCCACGCCGTCGACGAGCGCGCCCGCAACCTCGGGATCGAGTTTGCCGGCGGCGAGGTAATCCAAAAAGAACAGCGGCGTGGCGTTGACGACCAAGATGTCGTTGACGCAATGGTTGACCAGATCGGCGCCGACCGAGTCGTAGCGCCGCAGTTTGGCCGCGACCAGGAGTTTGGTGCCGACGCCGTCGGTAGAAGCCGCGAGCGCGCGCGACGGGTCGCCCGGTAGTGCGAACAAGCCCCCGAAGCCGCCGATTTGATCCAGTTGCAAGGGATGGCGGCGCGACGCAGCGAGCGCGCGATAGCGTGCCACCGCCGCGTTCCCAGCATCGATGTTGACCCCCGCGAGCGCGTATGCATCGCGCAGGGGCGCCTCTCGTTCCCGCAAAACCTCATCCTCTTTGGACATATGAATCCACAATTCGTTTCGTGAAAGGCCTGGCATGAACATTCGCGTATCGTCCGGGACGCCGAGTTCGCTCGACGCCGGAGCACTGGTCGTCCCCGTCTTCGACGACGGCAAGCTCGACGGTGCGACCGAAGTCGCCGACAAGGAGCTCTCCGGTGCGATCGCCGACGTGTTGTCGTCGGGCGAGATCAAAGGAAAGACGGGCGAAGTCTCGTTGATCCACGCTAAAGACCTGAAGGTCAAACGCGTGCTGATCGTGGGGCTCGGCGACCGCAAGAAATTCGAACCGCAAATGCTGGCGAAAACCGCCGGCACCGCCGTGCGCTACCTTGGCAAGCGCGGCTTGCGTTCGATCGCGTTTGCGCTGCCGATCGAAGCGCAGCATCACGTTCGCGAAGCGGTTTCATTTATCGTCGAAGGCGCGATCGCCGGCACGATCGACTCCACGACGTATCGCAGCGAGCAAGACAAACCGATTCTGCTGGAGACGCTCACGCTCGTCACGTCCGCCGGCACGCACTCCTACGAGCAGAAAGCGCTCGAAGAAGGCGTCGAACGCGGTCGCATTCTCGGCGAGGCGGTCAACGTCGCGCGCCTCATGGCGCTCACGCCGGCAAACGATATGACGCCGACGCACATGGCCGCACGGGCCGAAGAACTTGCGAAAGAATTCGGTTTGGGTTTCGACGCGTTGGACGAAGACCGGATGCGCGAACTCGGGATGGGATCGCTGCTCGGCGTTTCGCGCGGAAGCGACGAACCCGCGAAGCTCATCGTGTTGACGTATGAGGGCGACCCCGGCAATAGCGAAAAGATCGCGCTTGTCGGAAAAGGCTTGACCTTCGACTCCGGCGGCATCTCGCTCAAGCCGGCCGACAACATGCACGAGATGAAGTATGACATGTCGGGCGGCGCCGGGGTCATCGCCGCTCTGTCGGCGATCGCGCGGCTCAAGCCGAAGATCAACGTCATCGGGCTCGTTCCCTCAAGCGAAAATCTTCCCGGACCGCGCGCGATGAAGCCGGGCGATGTCCTGCGCGCGATGAACGGCAAGACGATCGAAGTGATCAACACCGACGCGGAAGGCCGTTTGATCCTGGCCGACGCGCTCTGCTACGCGCGCAAGCTCGGCGCAACGCGCATCATCGACTGCGCGACCCTCACCGGTGCGATGGTCGTGGCGCTCGGCCATGCCGCCAGCGGCGCGATCTCCAACGACGATGCGTTCGTCAAGGACTTCCTTGCCGTCGCGAACCGCTCGGGCGAACGGTACTGGCACCTTCCGCTCTATGATGAATACACGACCGCGGTCAAGAGCGAAATTGCCGATCTGCGCAATTCGACCGGCCGGCCGGCCGGCAGTTTGACGGCGGCTGCGTTCTTGCAGTCGTTCGTGGACAAGGTCCCGTGGATTCATCTCGACATCGCCGGCACCGCCTACGTTGACGAGTCGTCGTCCATGGCCAAGGGTCCCACTGGCACGCCCGTGCGCGCGCTCGTCGCCTACGTCGAAGAACTGGCGCGCAGCCGCGCCAAGGGCGGGAACGGCGCCGCCACGCCGGCCGGAACCGCCACAACCGCGCGCTGATGGTTCGGGCGTTTTTGAAGATCGCCGCGTTGAGTGCCGCCGCTTTGCCGGCGGCACTCTTCTTTTTTGCCCCTTCGAGCGCGTCGGCGGCCGCGGCAGAGCCGCGCCTTCATTCGTTCGAGGCCGTTTCGCTGTCCCCGGACGGCCGCACGATCGCGACCCTCGAAAGCGACGAGAACGAAGACCCCTCGAAACAACCGCTGCAAGCGTTCCTCTTGCGCGACGCCAAGGGAGCCGCACGCAAAGTCGAGATCCTGTGCGAAAGCGGCCACCGCTGCACGCCGGCCGGGTTTGCATGGTCAGACGACTCTTCGTCGCTTGCGTACCTGCTGCGCGACCCGCGCGCAAAAAAGCGCGCCTTGTACGTGCTCGATCGTGCGACCCTGGCGTCGAAGCGCGTGCTGTCGTTCGACGGCACCTTGGAGTCGCCGCGCTTCATGCGCGACGGCAAATCCATCGCCGTGCTCGCGACGGCCGGCGCGCACAAGGAAGTCGGCGCAACGCAGGCGGGTGCGCCGATCGTCGGCGAGATCGGAACAAGTACCGACGAGCAGCGCATCGCTGTCGTGGGCATCGGCGACGGCCGGTTGCGGATGGTGTCGCCCGCGCACCTCTTCGTGTACGAATACGATCTTGCGCCGCGCGGCTTCGTCGCGACCGCGGCCCCCGGCAACGGCGACAACAACTGGTGGGT
>JACRTZ010000158.1 GCA_014304965.1 Vulcanimicrobiota bacterium
ACGAAGTTCCCCACGATCGTTTTCAAGAGCACGAAAATAACGCCCGGCAACGACGGGGCCTTCACGGTCGTCGGCGACCTGACGATTCACGGCGTCACCAAGCCCGTAACGCTCGCCGGCAAGATGCTCGGTACGGCGACCGACGGCCGCGGCCGCAAACACATCGGATACACGGCCAGCGGCACGATCGACCGGCGCGACTTCGGCATTTCTTTCATGGGTTCGATGGGCGGGGCGCTGATCGCGGGAACGGACGTGACCCTCGAAATCGAGAGCGAAATGGTCTCGCGCTGACCGGAGCAAAGGGAGCCCGATGGCGTATCAAGTGACCTGCCCGCTCTGCGGCAAAACCATCACCGGTGACGACGAAGAAGCGCTCGTCACCGCCGCGAACACCCACGGCGACGACGATCACGGCATGCGCGCACCGCGCGAACTGATCGTCGCGAACGCGACCCAGACCTAGCCTTCCGCCGCGGGACCGTGTGTGCGCGAGCGCACACACCCGCCCTTTACGGCGATGAGCGGCCTTTTCGCGCTTTTATCGTGCGGCGAATCATCCGACCACCAAAGGGTTGTATGGAACGCACCGTCACGGAAGACGCAACACCATCGGCGCCCGGGCTTCTTAGACCGCGCGTTTCGATCAGTGCCGCGGCGGCGCTCGCCCTCTTAGGGGCGACTGCCGTCGCGGCAACGACCTACGGCGCGGCGCCGGCGGGTTTTTTGCCGGCGTTTTTGCCCGTCGTGTCCGGCGTGGCGATCGCCACGCAGTTGATGTCGGCGTAAATTCTCTTCGGTCAGTTCTTCGCGACGCGGCAACTCGCGATCGCCTTCATCGCCGGAGCCTACGCTCTGTCGGGCTGCCTCTCGCTGCCGCACCTTTTGCTTTCGCCGGGAGCGTTCGGGCTCGGCGGCGGCTCCGCCACCGTGACCACGTACCTCTGGCTCGGGTCGCACTTCGCGTTTCCGGCCGCCATTCTGGTGGCCGCGATCGCCCAGTCGCTGCGCGGGAACGAGCGCGTGTCCGGCCGGCACGCGCGCCTGATCGTCGCGGCCCTCATCGCCGCCGCGCTTTTCGCGGGCGCCGACGCACCCTTGCTGCTGCTGGCCCGGCGCGCTCGCTTGCCCTCGCTTTCGGACGGTGCTTGGTATTCGGCCGGCGCCACCGCGATGATCCTGCCCGCGGTCGCAATGATTCATATTTGGGCGCTGGCCGCGCTCGCGCTCGCGCGGAAAGATCGCACGTCGAAAATGCGGTGGATCTCGATCGCCTTGCTGGCGTCGCTCTTCGATACGATGATCGGGATACTGTGCGCGGAGTACTCGTATGGCTGGTACGGCGGCAAACTGTTCGCCATGCTCGCTTCGAGCGTGGTTTTCGCGGCCTTCGTCAGCCAAATCACCTCGCTGCAAACGAAGCTCGCGCGCGCGAACGCCGAGCTGCGCGAACTCAACGCGCAAGAGCGGCGCGACGCCGAAAAGCGCTTACGGTACCTGGCCTATCACGACGAAATGACGGGCCTCAACAATCGCCCGCATTGGCAAGAACACTTAACGTCCTTCGCGGCCTCGCAGACCGGCTTGGATGCCGGCTTCGCCGTGCTTTTCGTTGACCTCGACCGCTTCAAAGAAGTCAACGACGCGCTCGGACACGCGGTCGGCGATCAGGTGTTACGCATGGCCGCGCAACGCCTGAAGGCAACGATCCGCGAGTGCGACGTCATCGGCCGGCTCGGCGGCGACGAGTTCGCCGTGACGATGACCGCCGTAGCGGAGCGCGGGGATGCGAACGCGCTCGCAATGCGCCTGCGCGACGAGTTGCGTCGCCCGTTCCAGCTGCATGACCGGACGTTCCACCTGAGCGCGTCCATCGGCATCGCCCACTTTCCCGAGCATGGAACCTCGGTCGAAACGCTCTTAAAGCACGCCGACCTTGCCTTGTATCAGGCCAAGCACGACGGCGGCGATTGCGAACGCGAGTACGACGACATGATGGGCCAATTGCGGCATCAGCGGCGCACGATGCAGCAGTCGCTGCGGCGCGCGCTCGAAGAGCGCGAGTTCGAACTTTACTATCAGCCGATTTTAGATGCGCGTTCGGGCCGTCTCGCCTCGGCCGAGGCGCTCATTCGCTGGAACGATCCCGGCAACGGTGTCGTCGGGCCGGCCGCATTTTTACCGCTTGCCGAAGACTCGGGCTTGATGGAACCGGTCGGCCGCTGGACGCTGGAAGCGGTCGCATCGCAGCTCATCGCCTGGCACGGCACGGCTCCGACGCCTTGCGTTGCGGTCAACATCAGCGTGCGACAATTGCAAGACCCCGCCTTCTTCGAGCACTTGATCGCGACGATCGAGGGCCGCGGCATCCATCCCTCGCAGGTCGAACTCGAAGTCACCGAGTCGGTGGCCCTGAGCGACGCGGGCGCCGCAACCGAATTACTCGGGCGCTGCCACGACCTCGGCTTCCGTATCGCGCTCGATGACTTCGGTACGCACTATTCCTCGCTGACGTACTTGCAGCGCTTGCCGATCGACAAGATCAAAATCGACAAGTCCTTCGTCGAGGGACTTCCCTTCAACGATCAAGACGCCGCGATCGTCCGTTCTATCATCGTGCTCGGGCACGAATTGCATCGCACGATCGTCGCCGAAGGCGTCGAGACGCACGAGCAGTTCGACTGGCTCGTCAAAGCCGGCTGCGATTACATTCAGGGCTTTCTCGTCGCCCGGCCCATGCCCGCGCACGCTCTCACCGCGTGGCAGCCCAAGTGGCACGGCTTCTATTTTCCACAGGGAACACTCGTCGCCGGAGCGTGACGCGAATGCCGGCGCTTTTCGTTTACAGCGTCACGCGCATCTCGTGTTGCGCGAAGGCGAGCTGCCAGCCGCTTTCCTCGGCGGCACGCGCCGCCTCGCTTCCTTCCTGCTGATTGAACATCAGCACTTTGCGAACGCCGGTCACGGCCGCAAGACCGCTGCTCAGCTCGGCGAGTTCCGCCGCATCGGCCACCGACGCGGCGAGGATTTGGGCAACCGTTGCACCGCTTCGAAAGATCAAAGCGGCGCGCCCGCGGCGTAAGCCGCGCACGTTCGGCTGACGCTGCAGCGATTCGCGTTCGCACTGCCACGACGGAGCGCCCGCGTCCACGATGCCGAGCGGCGGCTCGATCTCTTCGATCGCCGGCGGGACGCCGAGCACCGTTGTGACGTCGAGTGAATGGGAGAGCAGCTTGCGCTCGGCGCAGAATCCGGCGCCGGCGTAGGTCGCGATCGCGGGGGCATTCTGAACGAGCACCTCGAGTTGGACGTGCGTCGCGCGCATCCGGCATTTCGCAATGACCTGCGCGAGCAGGGCACGCCCATGACCCGCACCGCGGTACTCGGGCACCACGCCGAAACCGCCGATCCACGCGCGGTCCGCACGGATCCCGATCAGGGCCGCCGCGACCAGCTCGTCGCCGTCGTACCACAACGGGGACGCGCCCAAATCGATGTCGTTCGCCGTGAGATGCAGCGCCGTTTGCGCTTCGCTCATGGTGAATGGAAACACGTAATTTTCGTAGATGCGATTGAGGGCGGCCGTGGCTCCGAAGAGATCCACGTCCGCGAACGACAAATAGCGCAGCGAGCGCGCGTGCACGATCGAGGCCTGCCTAACGCGCAGCGGCGATGCCGGCCGAGTGGGCCTGTGGCAACACGATCGAGACGCGATTGCCCGTCGGCGTCCGGGAGACGCTGACCCTGATCGAGAGCGTCCGCATGAGGAACGCACCGCGTCCACATTCGGTGGTCGCGTCGGGGCAGTCTCGCCCGTCGAACTCAAAGGGCGCGCCGTGGTCCTCCACGTCCAAGATCAATTCGCCGTCCTCGGATAGCAGCGAAACGGACGCCCAGCCAGGCGTATGGCGTGCAACGTTCCCGATCGCTTCACCGAAAATGGCCTCGGTTGCAGCCAGATCGACCTCGGGGTCGCGCTCGCCCGCGCTGCGCACGACCTCGCGCCGCACGCGCCGCGCCGCGAGCGGGTCGCGCGCGTCTATCGTCCAGGTCAACGCCGCCGCCGCCGGCAAGCGATCTACGCGAACGAACAACAGCGCCGAATCGTCGTGGGGCTCGGCATGCTCGAATAGCGTGCGCTGGATGTTTTCGGCAACGTTCTCGGACGGCGAACGCCACTCGCGCTCGAAGGCGCTCTCTAGGTCGGCCATGCCCTTGAAATAGTCGCGCTCCATCTCGACGATGCCGTCGGTAAAGAGCAACAGGCCGCTGCCGGCGGGCAGTTCGGCTTCGTAGGCTTGAAACGTGGAATTGACGTCGAACCCCAAAACCACGCCACCGCCCGGCAACTGCGTCGCTTTTCCGGCGGCCGCGATCGTGAGCGGCGCGGCGTGCCCGGCCAGCGCGTAGCGCAGCCGGCCGTTATCGAGATTCAACGTTCCGAAGAATGCGGTGACGAGGATGTCGCCCTCATCGGTGCAGAGCGCGCGATTGATTAGCGTCAAGACCTCGGCGGGATCGTCGTCGAAACGCGCGGTGACGCGCAGCGAACGGCGCACGAATGCCATCATCGAAGCCGCGCGCACGCCGTGACCCGCGACGTCGCCGACACTCAACCCCAAGAGCCGGTCGTTAATCTGGAAGACGTCGTACCAATCGCCGCCGATTTCTTGCCCCTGCGAGGCCGGCCGGTAAACGGAGTCCACGCGCAACCCGCGAACCTCGGGAAACTGCTGCGGCAAGAGCGCGCGCTGTAAGGTCGAGGCGACGTCGTGTTCGCGCGCGTACGCTTCGAGCGCGGCCTCCTTTTGGCGGACGGTGACCTGCAACCGCTGCGTAAGTTCGCGGTAGATGGCATCAAGTTGGGAAATTTCGTCACGGCCGGATATCGGCGTAGGCAATTCGCCCGCCGCAAGGCGCTGCGCATTTTCCGCCAGCTGGCTGAGGCGCCGAACGATGCCGACTCCGAAGCGCGCCGCTACGACGAGCGTGAGACCGATGCCGAGCAGCGCAACGGCGATCAGGATTATTCCGAGTTTGCGGACGTCTTGACGGAGCGTGTCGGACCGCACCATCGTTCCCGCGCGGACCGCTTTGTCGAACACGGTCTTGGCGTCGAGCCAGGCCTGCACGCGCTTGCGTGTTGGCGGGGCCGTGACGTGCGCGTCCGCGACTTTCTTGCCGCGCGCCAGAAAATCCGAACGGTAGCGATCGAGCAGTCCCATGACGACGGTAACGGCGCCGTTGAGTTTGGCTGCCAGCCTCGTCATGGCCGGCGTTTTGACGAACGACTCGAGCCGGCTTTGCTGGGCCGTAACCCGTACCGTCGCATCGTGGTACGTTTTAAGGGCGGCGGCTTTCTTTGCGGGGCTTCTTGCTTTCGTCAGTTCGACGATGGCCTGGTTCGCCGCGGTCATATCTCGGGACAGCGAGTCCGACATTTCGAGCGCATTCGTCGAGCGCTGGGACCACACGGTCGTACTCTCGATTTCGCCGAGCAACGTCCCGGCCGCAAACAAGAGCAAGACGAGGAACGCCAGCGGCACGCCGCACAGCAGGATCGTCTGCGTGCGAATCCCGAGGGTGGAGTTCAGCGAGCGGCCCATGTTCCCGGCTGTGGTCGTCACCTGAAAGAGAAAAACGCCACGGCGGCCCTTCGTCCCTTCAGGGCGGCGGCCACAAGCGAAAAGGAGGCGGCTCGCGCCGCCCCCTTTCGACGTGGCGCCGTAAGGGCTACTGGCAGGTCAAACGGCCGTTGATGTTCGCAATGTCTGCGCCGCGGCAAGCCGCGACGTTGAGCTGCGTGTTGAGCTGCGTGCCGTTTCCGGGGCAGGTTGCGGAGAGCGTCGAGCCGTTCATGCGAGCATTCTGGCAGCTCTGCAGGTACGATCCCGGAGGGAGCCCGCCGTTGTACGAACCGTTGTAATACCCGCCGTTGTAGTAGCCGTTGTTCGGGTTGTAGCCGTAGCTGTTGCAGGTGAGTTTGCCGTCCATGTTCGCGATGTCGCCGCCGCGGCAACCGCGCGCGTCGATGGACGAGGTCGTATTGCGGCCCCGGCCGGGGCAGCTGGCGGTCAGCGTATCGCCGTTCATGCGCACGTTCGAGCAGCTCTGCTGATACGAACCGGTCGGCGGGTAGCCGTTGTTGTACGGGTTATTGTTGTAACCGTAACCGTTGCACGTTAGCTGCCCGTCCGCATTCGCGATGTCGCTGCCTTGGCAGCCGCGCGCATTTATGGACGAGGTGACATTGCGGCCGCGTCCGGGACAGCTCGCCATTAGCGTGTCGCCGCTCATCCGCGCGTTCGAACAGCTCTGCTGGTACGAGCCCGCCGGCAATGCGCCGTTATTGTAGTAACCGTTGTTGTAGTTACCGTTGTTGTAGTAACCGGTACGCGCGTTGCACGTCAGCCGACCGTTGTTGTTCGCAATGTCTCCGCTCCCGCAGCTATTGAGGCTGATGGTCGACCGGATGACGGAACCGTCCGCGGCGGTACAGCGAGCGGTCAAGTTGTCGCCGCGCACTCTGACGTTCGAACACGATTGCTGATACGAACCTGGGGGAATCGTTTGCGCCGAGGCAGGCATAGCGACGGAGGTCGCCAGCAAAAAGCCCGCCCCGAGGGCCAGTGAAATTCTTTTCATGAAAACACACCTTACGATCGAGGGCCGCACTTATGAGGTACTGGTGGTAACCAATACCCGCGCCTGCGACTTTTTTCACGCGCCCTCCGGGCCCTCGAGCAGTTCGCGCGCGTAGTTCGCGAGCGAGCGGTTGTAGCGCGGCAAGTGCCGGGCCAGCGCCGTCAGGGCGAGCGATGCGGCCTCCTTCTCCCGCCCGGCGTCCACGAGCGCGAGTGCTAGGAAAGCGACGACCGCGTCGTCGAGGTCGTCGGAACCGGCGCCGCGTTCCGCCCGCAGGTATGCGAGGCTCTCTTCGAGCTCGCCGAGGTTGCGAAGCGTGCTCGCGAGCTGAATGACGGCGCGCCGGCGCAGGCCGGCCGGCAAGCCCCCCTCAAGCGCGCTCCGGTAGAGGGGCACGGCGGCGTCACCGTAACCGACGGAATCGTTTGCGGAGGCGAGTTCGAACGCCGCGATCGCGTCGCCGGGCGGCCGTTCGCCCGTCAGTTCGCGCATCTTCTCGACGAACGCAGCGGGTTCGTGGCCATCGATTGCGGCCCACAGTTCGGTTACTCGCCGTTCCCAGGCATGATCGGCCGTCATCGCGTTGCTTACTTCGGAGGGATGGACCCGTCGGCCGGCCATTTCGTATCGCCGACGCGCTTGAGGCTCATGTCGAAAATGCGCACCGGCGGCCGTCCCGGGATGATTTGGTCGCCGACCTCGTGCCACGTGTTGTTCGCGATCACGGCGGTGTAGCGAATCGTGGTGGGGCCGGCCGGAATCTCCCAGATATAGCCGTCGGGCGTCGTCGTGAGCGGAAAATCGCCCGCGTAGCCAAGCGCGTACGAATGAAGACTGTACGCTTTCTTGTCGGGCAGGTACGAAATGATGCCGAGCGCGTTGAACGACGCCTTGCCGTCCGTATCGTAGCCGCGCCCTTCGATCACCTTGACTGAGCCGTCGAGGAATGGTCCAATCCGTTCCGTTTGGGTGATGTCGTGACGCTCGCCCGACTGCAGAATCGTCCAGGCCGGCCCGCGCCAAACGCCGTCCATATAGGCAAGCTTCGCCATCGCGTCGCGTTCGGCCGCGATCAGCGCCGCACTGTCGGGGCGCCCTTGCGCGAACGACGACGAGCCGCTCGATAGTACGGCGGCGACTGCAACAAGCGCTGCTGCTGCGCGGAACGTTTTCTGTAAAATGGTACGCCTCCAACCGGCTCGTTTATGCGACGCCGGCTGGAAGCACTATCCGTCGCTCGGGGGGTTAAAGCCCCCTTGCGCTCCTTTCGGAGCGCCTACTTACACTTGATGAACTTGCCCTTCGCGTCGCGACACGGCTTCTTGGCCGGCGTTGTGACCGAGGTCTTGCACTTGACGAACTTGCCCTTCGCGTCGCGGCACGATTTTGCGTCGGCCACGCCCGACAGACCGATGAGGAACGCGAGGCTGAGGGCGGCTCCGAGGAAACGATTCATAAATGACCTCCGGAAAAGAGATGATGACCCCGCGAAGTTGGCCGCCGCCAAGCGAGGCCCTTTTACGTCCCCAGGAGGTCGCCACGGCGGCCGCATATCAAAGGAAGTCCCCCGTGCCGAGATAGCTCAGTCGGTAGAGCACAAGTCTGAAAAACTTGGGGTCGTGAGTTCGATTCTCACTCTCGGCATTTTCCGAATTTAGCCATACGGCCGACACACGGCCTCGGTACGATGGCCGAGCATCGTGAGACGAACTATCTGTTGCGCCAAGTGCGGGACCGTGAAAGTCTTGCTCCCCTGCGGGGTGTCGCGCTGCCTGCCGTGCCACAGGCGACGCTCCCGCGAGTACTACGAACAAAGCGCCATTCGGCGGTCCAAGCTGCGCAGCGCCTACGTCCAGCGCAAATACGGCGTCACGATGGAAGACCTGAGCCGCTTGCTCGGACGTCAGCAAGGAAAGTGCGCCATCTGCCGCCGCGACTGGCGCGCATGTCCACCGCAAAAGCAGCCGCGCTTTGAAACGCTGTTCCTGAACTACCTATGCATCGACCACGACCACACAAACGGGGCCGTCCGCGGCCTCCTGTGCAGCCCATGCAATACGGCGATCGGAATGTTCGAAGAGAACCTCACGCGCTTCGAAAACGCAGTAGCCTACTTGCAACGGGAGACCGATCTTCGATCTGCCGCGCCGCACCCGGACAACTGACATTATGGCCCAGCGCACCGATGCTCGAGGGTGAGAACCCGCGCGGCTGAACGACGGCGAGGGCATCGACACCCTCGAGCCCCCAGCGTTGTCATTCGATAACCCTCATAACGCCATCCAGCGTGCGCGGCTTCGCGGGTGGCGCCGCGATCGCGGGCCGGCCGAGGTAGACGATGCCGACGATGCGATCGCTCGGCTCGAGCCCCAAAAACG
>JACRTZ010000039.1:0-5033 GCA_014304965.1 Vulcanimicrobiota bacterium
GTCGCGCAGGGTGGCGCCCGTGGTGACGACGTCGTCCACGATGACGACCGACGTTTCCCCGACGATTTCGGGGCGGCCGGCGCGGAAACGGCCGGCGGCACCGAGCCGCTCGTCGCGGTCGCGGCCCTGTTGCGGGGCGCCTTCCACGCGGCCGAGCGCGTCGAGCACGCCGAGCGTCGCGTGCCGCGCGACGGCCTCGGCCAGCAAAGCGCTCTGATTGAAGCCGCGCTCCAAGCGGCGCGCGCGCGTGGTCGGCACCGGCACGAGAACGTCGTGCGGCCGAAGCTCGTGCGCAAAACGGGCCGCGAGCGCGGCGCCGAGCGCGCGGCCGACGTCGCGCCGCCCGCGTTTGAGCGCAAGCACCGCGCGCCGCAAGCCGCCTTCGTAGTTGCCGAGCGCGTGCACGGTCAATCCATGCAGCATCAACCGGCCCGCCGCCGCCTCGGCGGGAACGCAACGCGCGCAGAACGCGCCGCCGGCGCCGCCGCACCCCGCGCACGCGCAGGCAAAGAGCCGGTCGAGAAAGTCGCTGACGTCCACGCACGTTCATCGCGACGAACGGGGGCAGGGACAAGGGCCGCGGCTTGCAAGATTCGGCCATGCAGTTTCTCGCCGCGCTGCTGCTATCGGCCCTCGCGACGAACCCGGGCGCTTGGTCGCAAGGGCCTGTCATGCCCTCGGCACGCAGCGAAGTGGGCGTGGCATCGGTTGGAAACACCATGTACGTCATCGGCGGCTTCGCGGCCAACCCGGGCGACGAAGCGCGCGTTGATGCATACGATGCGATAACCCGCCGCTGGCGCACGCTCGCGCCGTTGCCGCACGGGGTCAACCATCCCGGCACGCTCGGCTTCGGCGGAAAAGTCTACGTCATCGGCGGGTACGCGCCCGGTCCCAGCGCCGATGCGTTCGCGTACGACCTCGCAGCCAACGTTTGGAAAACGATCGCACCGATGCCGACGGCGCGCGGCGCGCTCGGCCTGGCCGAGGCCGGCGGCAAACTCCACGCCATCGGCGGAAACTCAGGCGGCAGCATCGCCGCGCACGAAGTGTACGATCCGGCAACCAATACGTGGAGTACCGCGGCACCGCTGCCGGTCGGGCGCGATCATCTCGCGGTCGTCGCGCTCGGCGGCAAAATCTACGCGATTGGCGGAAGGCTCAACACGCCCGCGCGTCCGGTCGACCGCACCGACGTCTACGATCCCGCAACCGATCGCTGGACGCAAGGTCCACCGATGCCGACCGCGCGTAGCGGCGTTGCGGCCGCGGTCTACCGCGGGCGCATCCACGTCATCGGCGGCGAGGTGCCGCGCGGCACGTTCGTGGAGAACGAAGCCTACGATCCGCAGGCGAATTCGTGGACGACGTTTGCGCCGCTTCCCGAAGGCCGTCACGGAACCGGCGCCGCGGTGTTCGGCGACGCGCTCTATCTACCGGCGGGCGCCCCGCGACCCGGCGGCAGTCAGTCGAATGCGCTGTTCGTGTTCGCCGGAGTGCCCGGCTAGCGTTTCGTCCCGTCTTCGTTCGCGAGGATCTCGCCCTCGACCGTGTCGCCGTCTTCGACCGCGTACCCGCGCCCGAGAATGCTGTCGGTCACACGCGCGCCGCTACCGACCGACGCGCCGTCCCACAAAATTGCCCGTTCGACGATCGCGTTCTCGCCGACGCTCGCGTTGTTGCCGAGCACCGTCGGCCCGCAGAGTTGCGCGCCGGCACCGATCGTTACACCCGTTCCCGCGATGACGCTTCCCTCGATCTGCACGCCGGCCCCGAGCGACGCGTGTGAGAGGTCGCCGACGCCGGGCGCGTCTCCGAGCAACGTGATGCGCCGGTCGAGCACGTCTTCGGTCGCGCGCCGGTATTCGCTCGGCGTTCCGATGTCGCACCAGTACGCGTCGCGCATCTCGAGCGCATAGAAGGCGGCGTTCTCGCGCTGAAGCGCCGGAAAGACGTCCTTGCCGAAGTCCACGAACGCGCCAGCCGCAATCCGCCCGAAGATGCCCGGTTCGAAGACGTAGACGCCCGTGTTGACAAGGTTGGATTTCTCGGTGCCCGGCGCCGGCTTTTCTTGAAACTCGACGATCCGGCCGCGCGCGTCCACAACGACTACGCCGTATTGCGTGACGTCCGGCGCGCTGACGAGCGCGATCGTTGCGAGCGCCTCGCGCTCGCGGTGAAACGCAACCAGCCGCTCGAGGTCGATGTCGGTGAGATCGTCGCAGCCGACGACCGCGAACGTCGAATCGAAGAACGATTCCATCTGCTTGACGGCGCCCGCACTGCCGAGCAGCGCCGCTTCTTCGAGATACTCGAGCCGCACGCCGTACGCCGAGCCGTCGCCGAGCGCCTGGCGAATCATGGCGGCGTGGTAATGAACGTTGATCGCGATGTCGCTGACGCCGTGCGAACGCAGGTAGCGCATGACATGCACGGCGTTGGGAACGTTTGCGACCGGCACGAGCGGCTTCGGAACGCTCTTGGTCAGCGGGTACAAGCGCGTGCTCAACCCGCCTGCCAGAATCATGGCTTTCATGTCGAGTGTTCTCTACCCGCGCAGGCGGTCGCGCAACACGAGCAGCACGAAACACGGGAGCGCCAACTGACGTCGCCAGCGCGACGGCTCGCTCAAAAGGCGATAGAACCATTCCACATGCAGCCGCCGCCACACCGCCGGCGCACGCGGCACGTCGCCCGCGATCACGTCGAACGAGCCGCCGACGCCTACGCCTGCGCGCGCGCCCGTGGCCGTGAGGTGATCCGCGAGCCAATACTCTTGGCGCGGCGATCCGAGCCCGGCGAGCACCACCCGCGCTGCGCGCGATCGCCGCCGCCACGGCGCCCGACTCGTCGTCGCTGAAAAAGCCGTCACGCGCTCCGGCGATTGCAAGGCCCGGATGCCGGCGTGCCAGCTCCACGCCCGCGCGCGCGGCCGTGTCGCCGCGACCGCCCAGCAGATACACGGGCAGACCCTCCCACGCAAGCGCCTCGCTAAGCGGGTCGATCAAGTCAACGCCCGTCGTGCGCTCGGCGATGCGCACGCCTTGCATCCGCGCCGCCAGCAGCACCCCGATCGTATCGCACAGCGACAGCGCGGCCGAATTGACGATCGCGCGAAACCTCTCGTCGCCCTGCGCGCGCACGACCATCTCGGTGCCGAGCGTCACGACGATCCCCGGATGCTCGCCGCGCGCGAGCGCCACGATCCGCCGAACCGCTTCGGACGTGCCGATCGCATCCACGCGGCAGCCGAGGACGTTCGCGTGGAGTGGCGGCGCGGCGTCAGATGGCTGCGAGAGTTCCCTCGCTTACGCGCGCGCGGTAGGCCTCGAGTTGCGGCGCGAGCGTCGCCGCCAACGCTTCCGGCATGTCGCCGAGCGGCGAACGGCACGGGCCGCACGCGAAGCCGAGCTGGTTCATCGCCCACTTGATCGGAATCGGACTCGTGATCGCGAACAGCGTCGCGAACAAGTCCGACAATTCTTGATGGATGCGAGCGGCCTTTGCGGGTTCGCCGTTCGTGTGCGCGTCGAGCATCGCGCGCAATTCGCGAGCGCAAAGGTGCGAGGCCACGCCGATGAGGCCGTCGCCGCCGACCGCGAGCGACGGCAAGAAGAGATGGTCGTCGCCGCACCAGAAACCGAAGCCCTCGGGACGGTCGCGCAAGATTTCCGTGAATTGCGCGAGGTCGCCGCTCGACTCTTTGACGCCGGCGACGTTGCGATGCCGTTTCGCGAGTTCGAGCAAGGTCGCGGGCAGCATGTTCGCGCCCGTGCGGCCAGGGATGTTGTAAAGGATGACCGGCAGACGCGTCGCCTCGGCGACCGCGCCGAAATGCCGCAGCATGCCGTCTTGCGGCGGCTTGTTATAGTACGGAACGACCGCGAGGATGCCGTCCACGCCCGCGGCTTCGGCGCGCTTCGTCAGCTCGACCGAGTGGTGCGTGTTGTTGCCGCCGGTGTTGGCGACCACCGCGCCCCGCTCTCCGACCGCTTCTTTCACGGCCGCGAACAGTTCGATCTTCTCGTCGTCGTCGAGCGCCGGCGATTCGCCGGTCGTGCCCGCAACGACGAGCCCCTGGTTTCCCTGATCGATGAGCCAGCGCGCGAGCCGCCCGGCTTCGCGCAGATCCACCGCGCCGCTCGCGGCGAACGGCGTGAGCATGGCGGTCAGCAGGGGTCCGATCTTGGGAGCGCGTCCGATCGAGGTCATCGTTGTGGGTCTGCGACGGCCGCAGCCGTGGCGCCTTGCGTGCGCCCCAGCCGGAACGAGTCGTGAATCGCCTGTTCGGCGCGGATCGTCTCTTCTTCGGGGACGAGCACCGAAATCGTGATGTTCGAGTCGGTCGAGTGGATGATCTCGATGCCCGCGTCCGTCAGCGCCGCGACGACGCGGTACATGACGCCGGGCGTGCCGCGCATGCCGGCGCCGACGATCGAAATCTTCGACGTGTGCGGCCGCAGGCGCAACGCCAGATTCAGGTTCTGCAGTTCCGACCGGACGAGGTCGTTCTTCTCGCTGTCGGAGATGAAAAAGATCCCGGCGTTGTTGACGTTGATCATGTCGACCGAAACGTCGCGTTCGGCCAGCCGCCGGAAGAGTTCGGTTTCGATCTTGCGGCGCGCTGCGGGATCGTGAACGTCGCCTTGGATCGCATGGAAAAACGTGATGTCTTTGAACGACGCGATACCCGAAACCGGACGCAGCCGGTCGGGGCTCGCGCCTTCGTCGATGGTCGTCCCGAAATTCGAGCGCAAACCTTTGACGACGTACGGCGTATTGGTCACGCGCGCGAGTTCGGCCGCTTTCGCATGCATGACTTTGGCGCCGTCGGCGGCGAGCTCGACCATCTCGGCGTACGAAACGCGATCGATCGTATGCGCGCCCGCGATCCTGCGCGGATCGCCCGTCATGACGCCGCTGACGTCGGTGAAGATCTCGACCGCTTCCGAACCGAGCGCGTCGCCGAGCGCGATCGCCGTGAGATCGCTGCCGCCGCGCCCTAGCGTGGTCGTCGCCGCGGGAGGCGGGCG
>JACRTZ010000039.1:5058-9006 GCA_014304965.1 Vulcanimicrobiota bacterium
ATGACGGGGATGATGCCGCGCTCGATCGCGGCAATCACGTTTGCGGGATCCACCCGCAGAATTTTGGCGTCGCCGTAATTCTCGTCGGTCTTCACGCCCGCTTGCGCGCCGGTCATCGCCTGCGCTTCGGCGCCCCAAACGGTGAGGAGTTCGGCAAAGACGGCGCACGCGATTGCCTCGCCGCACGAGAGCAGCAGATCGCGGTTGGGCCCGCTGCGGGCCGGCCCGAGCAATGCCAAGAGCGCGTCGGTCGCGTACGCATCGGGCGCGCGTCCCAGCGCCGAGCACACGACGACCGGGGCCGCGCCGCGTTGACGCACCTCGAGCACGCGCGACGCCGCGATTTCGCGCAACTCCGCAGTCGCGAGCGAACTGCCCCCGAATTTCTGGACGACCGTCTTCATACGAGCACGTTGCGTTCGAGCAAGAGTTCGAGAATCTGGACGCCGTTGGTCGCGGCGCCTTTGCGCAGTTGATCGCCGACCGCCCAGAGTTGGAAGTGGCGCTTCGAATCGCCCTCGGCGCGCAGCCGCGCGACGTGCACGCGATCGTCGTCCTCGACGTCGCGCGGCGTCACCACGCCCTGTTCGTGAAAGACGACGCCGGGCGCGTTGCGCAGCGCCTCGGCGATTTCGGCGACGCTCGTATCGCGGGCGGTTTCCAGAAAGATCGCTTCGCTGTGCGCGCGCCGGACCGGAACGCGCACGGTGGTCGCGGCGACGTGCAGCTCGGGCGCGTCGAGCATCTTGCGCGTTTCGGCGGCGACCTTCTTCTCTTCGCCCGAGTCGCCGTTTTCGTCGAGGCTGCCGACTTGCGGAACGACGTTGCGAAAAATCGGCGCGACGAACGGGGTGGGAACATCGCGACCGAGCTCCTCGCCCTCGAGCGCTTCGAGCCCCGCGCGGCCCGCGCCACTGACCGCTTGATACGTCGCGACCCGCACGCTGCGCAAGCCGGCGAGCCGGTAGATGGGCGCGATCGCGACGACCAAGACGATCGCGGTGCAGTTCGCCACCGGAAAGAGACGATCGCCTGGCCCGATGGCGCCGGGATTGACTTCGGGAACGACGAGCGGCACGCCGTCCGTCAAGCGAAAGGTCGCGCTGTTGTCGATCACGCGCGCGCCCGCGTCCACGCACGCCTGCGCGAGTTCGGCGCTCGCGTCGTCGCTCGACGCGAAGAACACGACGTCGTATCCGCCGGTGACGAGCGCGTCGCGCGACGCGGCCCGAATCGGATATTCGCGGCCGCGAAAGACGAACGGTTCGGTGCGCGCCCGCGACGCGAATGCGCCGAGTTCGTCGCACGGAACCTTGCGCTCGTCGAGCACGCGCACGATCGTTTCGCCGACCACGCCCGTAATGCCGACGATCGCGATCTTCATGCCGGTCCGCCCGGGCGCCGTTCGACGAAAGTATCCAGGCCGATCGTAAGTCCGGGATTATCGCGAACGCTCCGGATGGCGAGCAGAACGCCCGGCATGAACGATTCGCGCGAGAGTGAGTCGTGCCGGATCGTCAGCACCTCGCCCTCGCCGCCAAAGAGTACTTCTTGATGGGCGACGAGACCGCGCAGGCGGACGCTATGAATGGTAATCGGCTCGCCCTGCATCGCTCCTTGGATGCGGTCCGCGGTCAATCGCGCCGTGCCGCTGGGCGCGTCCTTCTTCGCGTCGTGATGAAGTTCGATCACCTCGGCGGTCGGAAAATAGTGCGCCGCGTTTTCCGCATAGCGCATCATCAAGACGGCGCCGATTGAAAAATTCGGAACGAGCGCTGCGCTAACCCCGCGATCCTGGCAGAGCAGACCGAGCTCCGCGACTTCTTCTCGCGTGCGCCCGGTCGCGCCGATGACGGGCGAGATGCCGCGTTCGATCGCTTCGCGCGCGACGGCGACGGTAATGGGATGGACGGTGAAGTCCACGACGACGTCGGGCTTCGCCGTATCGTAGAACGCGGCGAGATCGTCGTACAGCACGCCGCCGTCGCGTTCGAGCCCGAGCAGGGGCGCGAGCGGCCGGCCGGCTTCGCTTTGATCGAAGCCGCCGACCAGTTCCATGTCGTCTGCCCGGGAAACGGCGGCGCACACCGTGCGCCCCATTCGTCCGAGCGCCCCGGCTACACCGACGCGCATGGATGCGCTAGTGCCGCGGAATCCACGGAGGGATGAGAGCGGCCAACTCGCATGGCTACCTTACGGCTAGACCTTCTCCAACGGCGCGTATTTGAGCATGACCATCTTCTCGCCGACGTTGGGGAAGTTGATGGTCAGCAAACCGTCGCCGCCTGCGCCCGCGACGGCCTTGACCAAGCCTTCGCCCCACTTGGGGTGACGGACGCGGTCGCCGACGGAGAGGCCCAGGTTGACGCCGTTGCCGGCGGTTTCGTGAATCGAGACTTCGCGCCAGCGGCCGCCCGACGGGCGGGGCGCGTTGACGACGTTGCCGACCGGTTCGACGCTCGGCATCTCTTCCAAGAAGCGCGACTTGGGATGCGCGAACGTATTGCCGAACAGCGTGCGGCGCATCGCGTAGGACAGGTACAGGCGGTCCATCGCACGGGTCAGACCGACGTAGGCGAGACGGCGCTCTTCTTCGAGTTCCGTCATGTCGGTCAAGGCGCGGGTGTGCGGGAAGACGCCGTCTTCGAGGCCCGTGAGGAACACGATCGGAAACTCGAGGCCCTTAGCCGCGTGCATCGTCATCAAGGTGACGAACGACGTCTCGGTGTCGAGGGTGTCGAGGTCGCTGACGAGCGCGATGTTGGCCAAGAAATCGTCGAGCGTGCCGGCGTTCTCTTGCGATTCGAATTCCCGTGCGACGCCAATGAGTTCTTGCAGATTCTCGAGGCGCGCTCGCGAGTCGGGCGTATCTTCGCCTTGAAGCTCGCGGATGTAACCCGAATCTTCCATGACCGCAACCAAGAGGTCGGAGATCGAGAGTTTGTCCATCCGCGAACGGAGGTCTTCGATCAGCTCGGCAAAGCGTTCGAGCTCGCGCTGCTTCTTGGGCACCGCGCGGCGTAAGAGTTCTTTGTCGAAGATCGTCTTGCCGACCGAGAGGCCCTCGGCATTGGCCGCATCCACCAGGCTCGCAATCGTCTGCTGGCCGATGCTGCGGCGCGGGACGTTGACGATGCGACGGAAAGCGACCGCGTCGGACGGATTGACGATGTAGCGCAGGTACGCCATCATGTCTTTGATTTCGGTGCGTGCGTAGAAGCCGACGCCGCCGACGACGCGATACGGGATGCCTTCGCCGAGGAAGCCTTCTTCGAAAACGCGCGATTGCGCGTTCGTCCGGTACAGCACGAGGAAATCGCGGTAGGCAGCGCCCTCGCGGACGTGCTCCTTGATCTTCTCGATGACGTAGCGGGCTTCGGCGCGTTCGGTCTCGGCGCCGTAGACGGTGATCTGTTCGCCCTCGGCGCGATTGGTGAAGAGCTTCTTGTCGGCGCGCGTCTTATTGTTGAGGACGAGTTCGTTCGCGACGTTGAGAATCGTCTGCGTGCTGCGGTAGTTCTCTTCGAGCTTGAACACTTTCGCGCCCGGAAAATCCGCTTCGAAGCGCAGGATGTTCTTGTAGTCGCTGCCGCGCCACGAGTAGATGGACTGGTCGTCGTCGCCGACGACCGTCAAATTCTTATGCTCGTCGGCCAAGATCGCGCACAGGCGGTATTGGGCGAAGTTGACGTCCTGGTACTCGTCCACGAGGACGTAGCGAAACTTGTTCTGGTAGCGGGTGCGCACTTCGACGTCGGCTTCGAGCAGCCGAATCGCTTCGGCGATCAAGTCGTCGAAATCGAGCCCGTTGCTCTCGCGCAGGCGCCGGTCGTACTCGCGATACACCTTGGTGATCCGCTCGCCCAAGAACGAGGTGTTCTTGGCTTCGTACTGATCGGGCGTCAACAGGGCATTTTTCGCCTTGCTGATCTCGTCGAGCGCCGCGCC
>JACRTZ010000183.1 GCA_014304965.1 Vulcanimicrobiota bacterium
GCGTAGAGCAGCGCGGCTTGATTTTTCTTGGGCTCGATTCGCGCGGCACAGAGAATCCCGGCCCGTTCGCCGGAAATGGCGCGGGCGAATGGCGCATCGTCGACGCCGAGCGGGGCGACGACGAAGGGAACGCGCCCTGCTCCAAGCCGTTCGGCGTACAGATACGCCTCGATGTTGCTGGCGGGCAGAACGACGTCGGCCGCAAGCATGCAATCGCGCTGCATCGTCAGCCGGCGCTCGGCCGCGCGTGCGTGCCGGCCTTTTCGCACGAGGGTCGCTTCGTTGTCGCGCAGCTTGAGCAAACGTTTGCGCGGGTCGCGCGATTCGAGCGCGCGTTCGACCGCGGGCGCGATCGTCAAGAATGGACGCAAATCGAGCCAGATCGGCGACAGTACGAGCGGCGTCCCGCTCGCGCGGATCGCCGCAATTTGCGAACGCGCCGTAGCGGGCTCGAAGATGCCGAAGACGTGCGCCAGGTCGTAGCCCGCGGCGTCGGGCCGCGCGGTCGCAGCGACATCCACCTCGGTGCCGAGCGCGCGCACGGCAGCGAGCGCGTGGTTGGCGTGAACGACGTCTCCGCCCGGCTGCGCGAGCGCGTCCGGGCGCACGACCGCGAGCACGCGCATCAGCGCATCACTTCGCGGGAACCGGCACGCCGAGGCACAACGCCGTGTTCGCCGGCCACGTCCCGATTCCGAGCGAGGCGAAAAACGCCCGCGCGTCGCGATTGTACGGAGAGCACGTCGCCATGTCGTTCGGCCGGGAGCGCGCGAGCAAGACGTGCAGGCTCGCAGCCGCCACGGCATAGGCGCCCTCGTCGCTCCGCGGAATGACGACGTCGCTCGGCGTCCCGCCCAGCGCGCGTGCGTGTGCGAAGGCTGCGCGGTCAACCACGTACGGCCAACGCCCGATTTTCAGGACCGTGTCGTTGAAGAAGAGCGCGCATACGAGAGCGCCCGCAAGCAACGGCACGGCGAGCCGCCGATTGCGGGCGACGGCGAACGCAGCGCCGATCGCGGTCGCGGCAAGGAGCGGCGCCATCCAATGCGTCCCGACCCGCGAGATGTCGTATGCCCACGGCTTGTTGAACGCGACCTCTGCAACGAGGGGTGCGGCGAGCAGTAAACGGCGGCCGAGCCACAGGGGCACGAACCCGAACGAGGCGAGCAACGCGGCGAACGATGCAAGTTTCACGAACGGCATATCTACGTGCACGCCGTAAGCCGGGATGGACGGCACCGCGCCGTGCAGATGCTCGGCGATCGCGAACCCCGCGCCGTTGAGCAACGCGAGCCCGGCGACGCTCCAGCCGATGCGGCGATCCCACCAGAGCGCACACGCAGCGCCGAACCACATCAGGAAGAGCGCTTCGTCTTCTTTCAACCCGAGCAACGCTTGCGCGACGATCAGCGCGGGCCAGAACCGCCGTAACCGGACGAAGGTCGCGCCGAGCGTCGCAAGCAGCGGCACGAACACGTTCTCCAGAAAATTGCCGTATGCGAGGCCCTGCGCCGCGGGCGTTAGCAAGAACGCGATGCCCGCAAAACTTGCACTGCGCGCGTCCCCGCCGCAGACGCGCACGAAGACGCAGAGCGCGATCCCGCTCGACGCAACCGCCAGCACTTGCACGACGAGCAGCGTTTGCACGTATGGAAAGAGCGCGACGAGCGGCACGAGCGCGAGCAGCGTCCACGAATCGTGCACCTGCAAGTGCGGCCGGTATTCGGCGCCGTTCCACGAGCCGCGTCCGTGCGCTTCGTTCACGAGCCACTGCAAGAACGTTCCGGTATCGGCGCCGTACCGCAGCGCCCAGAGCTTGTTGAGGGCGAGCGCGAGATACGCGGCGAAAAAGATCGCGGCCGCGACCACGACCGCGCGGGTCGGACCGCTTGGCCCGCCCGCGGCGGACCGGGAGACTGCTCCGAGGCGCATCCCGGGGGGTTGGAAATCGGGTCCGACGTGGCCTAGGGGTCGCCTGCTCCTTGGGCAGAAGTCCTCAGGGCGGAGCGCGGGTCAGCCCGGCGCCCCAGCGAATACAATAAACAATGACCGGTCTGTCCGCGTATAATCGCGGATGGTTTCTTGCGACGGAGCGCTCATGCTGGTATTAACCCGTAAGCCGAATCAGGCGATCATGATCGGCGATGACATTCGGATCGTTGTTGTGTCCGTGGACCGCGACCAAGTGCGAATCGGCATCGAGGCGCCCCGCGAGGTCACCGTCCATCGTGCCGAGGTCTACGAAGAGATCCGCCGAGGCGAAGGACGCCCCAAAAAGGCCCTCGAGCAACCCACAGCCTAGACCCGCCAAAGACGGCGGGGGCTGGCCCCACGGAAGGGGCCGTGTCGCGAAGATCACGGATGAGTGGGAGCGACACCGTTGCGGCCCGTGGTATACTCCACGGGTTGTTCAAATTCGCCCGGCACGAGGCCGGGCGCGATGATCCCAGCAGGGCCGGCGCTACGGAAGCCGCGGGTCCGGGGTCAGAAAGGTCCTTAGTATGGCATCGATCATCAGCATGAAAGCGCTCCTCGAGGCGGGCGTCCATTTCGGACACCAAACGCGTCGCTGGAATCCGAAGATGAAGCCCTTCATCTTCCAAGAGCGCAACGGCATCTACATCATCGACTTGCAAAAGACGGTGCTGATGCTGCGGGAAGTGTACGCCGCCGTCAAAGCCATGGCGCGCGACGGCAAAGTCATTCTGTACGTCGGCACCAAGAAACAAGCGCAAGAAGTCGTCAAAGAAGAAGCGGAGCGCGCCGGCACCTACTTCGTCAACGAGCGCTGGCTGGGCGGCACGTTGACGAATTTCGCGACGATTCAAAAGCGCATCACGCGGTTGCGCGAGCTCGAGCAGATGAAGCAGCAAGGCGGCTTCGACATGCTGCCAAAAAAAGAAGTCGCCAAGCTCAGCGACGAGTTGGAGAAGCTCAACCGCTTCCTCGGCGGCATCAAAGACATGCACCGTCTGCCGGACGCGATCTTCATCGTGGATCCCAAGAAAGAGCGCATCGCAGTACTCGAAGCGCGCAAACTGAAGATTCCGATCATCGCGGTGATCGACACCAACTGCGACCCCGATGAAATCGATTATCCGATCCCGGGCAACGACGACGCCATCCGCGCCGTCAAGCTCATGGTCTCGAAGATTTCCGACGCCATCATCGAGGGCCGCACCGAAGCCGAGAGCGGCGGGTACGACGACGGCGACTACGCCGACGCCTACGCTGCGCCGCCCGCGCCGGCCGAGGCCGCTGAAACCCCGGCGGCTCCCGGGGAGGTTGCGGTCCAGGCATGACCACCACCAGCGATTACAAACCCACCGCAGAAGACGTCAAGCGCTTGCGCGACGCGACCGGCGCCGGCATGCTGGATTGCCGGGCCGCTCTCGTGAACGCCGGCGGCGACTACGAAGCCGCGCAGAAGCACCTGCTCGAGACCGGGATGTCCAAAGCGGCGAAAAAGGCCGACCGGACGACCAAAGAAGGCCTGATCGAATCCTACATCCACGTGGGCGGCAAGATCGGCGCCCTGGTCGAGCTCAACTGCGAGACCGACTTCGTTGCGAAGAACGAGCGCTTCAAGGAGCTGGCCCGCGACATCGCCATGCACGTCGCAGCGATGCCGGTGAAATACGTTTCGCGCCAGGCGGTCCCCGAGAACGAACTGAACGAGGCCAAGGCCGAGCTCGCCAAGAGCCTGCCCGAAGGCAAACCCGCGAACGTCATCGAGAAGATCGTCGAAGGGAAGCTGAACAAGTGGTACGAGGAGCACGTGTTGCTCGACATGCCCTTTATCAAGAACGACGAGCAGACCGTCGGGGAATTGATCGGTTCGGTCGTCGGCGTGCTCGGCGAGAACATCCAGGTGCGGCGCTTCTCGAAGTTCGCGCTCGGTGAAAGCTAACCCCGACAACGCGAGGCCGCCGTTCCGGCGGATCCTCCTCAAACTCTCCGGCGAAGCGTTCCTCGGGCGCGAAAGCTCCGTGGACCACGCGAACACGGCCGGCATGGCCGAGGAGATCGCCAAGGTCGCGCGCGACGGCGTATCGGTTGCGGTGGTGGTCGGCGGTGGGAATATCTGGCGCGGCAAAGCCCACGAGGCCGGCGGCATGGATCGCGCCACCGCCGACTACATGGGCATGCTCGCGACCGTGATCAACGCGCTCGCCCTCCAGGACGCGCTCGAGCGTATCGGCGTTCCCTCGCGCGTCCAGACCGCGATCCAAATGCAGCAGATCGCGGAGCCGTACATTCGCCGGCGCGCGATGCGCCATTTAGAGAAGGGCCGCGTCGTGATCTTCGGAGCCGGAACCGGCAACCCGTACTTCACGACCGACACGACGGCCGCGCTACGCGCGGTCGAAATCGGCGCCGAAGCGATCTTGAAGGCGACGAAGGTTGACGGCATCTACACCGCCGACCCCAAAGTGGATCGTTCCGCAACGCGCTTCACGCGACTCGATTATCTCGAAGTCTTGCAGCGCGGATTGCAAGTCATGGACAACACGGCGCTCACGCTCTGCATGGACAACGGCTTGCCGATCGTCGTGTTCGACATGAACGTGCCCGGGAATATCCGCCGGGTCGTGCAAGGCGAACCGATCGGAACGCTGGTGACGAGCGGGTTACGCGGCGAAGGTGCTCGGATCGAAGAGGTGACGACATGACGACGTTGGACGAAGTCTACAAGCAGACCGAAGACAAGATGGGCAAAGCGCTCGAAGCGACGCGTTCGGAATTTTCCGGCGTGCGCACCGGGCGCGCGTCAACGGCGCTTGTGGACCGCTTGCACGTCGAAGCGTACGGCGCATCGGTCCCCCTCAAGCAGGTCGCCTCGGTCAGCACGCCCGACGCGCGGACCCTGCAGATCTCGGCCTTCGACCGCTCGACCGTCGGCGCGATCAGGAAGGCGATCGAGACGAGCGATCTCGGCCTCAATCCCAACGTGGACGGCTCGAACATCCGCCTTTCGATTCCGCCGCTCACCGAAGAACGCCGCAAAGATCTGGTCAAGATCGTCCACAAGAAGGCCGAAGAAGGCAAGATCGCGATTCGCAACGTCCGGCACAAGGGCATAGACGAGATCAAGTCACTGCACAAGGATCACAAGATCACCGAAGACGAGCAGAAACGCGCCGGCGATCAGGTGCAGAAGATGACCGACAAATACATCAAAGACGTGGACGCCCTGACCCAGAGCAAAGAGAAAGAGATCATGGAGGTTTAGCAGGCCGCGCCCTAGTCGGGGACGGGTTCGAGTAAGACGAGTCTATGGCGGCTGCGCGTCGGTGAGTCTGAAAACACCCGCCAGACTGAGGTCATATTCCCGCGCCGCTTCTATCGCGCACGACACCTCTTCGTCGTTGGTGCCGACTATTTCGAGACCAACCGGCGAGCCGTCAGCATCCAGGTCAATATTAACAATGAGTGAGCCTGTAGGATCTCGCGTAATTGTGCGCGCCACCTGAGACTGTGAGTAGCGCAGATAAAGACAAGTCAGGCCGCCTTCGTCGTCGCGCGTGATCTCGATAATCGGTTTCATATGGTTTCCTCGGTTACCGTGATTATCGTATGAAGGTCGGGTGCGACGGTAACTCGGATGCGGCGATTACTGATCGACTTGTAAAAATTCCGCGCTCCCGTATGTCCAGGTGTAGAGGTTTCATAAAAACGCAGGGTCGCTTCAACCTCTGCCACCGTGATTCTTCGGCGAATCATCCGCCGAAGTGCGTGCCTTGAGTATACCACCTTCCCCCATCCGGGCCGGTTGCCCGAATGGGTATAACGCGTCGAGGCTAGAGCGTCTATGAGAATCCGCCGGCCGGTGTTACGAGCGCCGGCGCTCTGCCGCCGAGCCGGACGGGCGACGTTCGGCGGTTGTAGCCAGGCGAGGCCGGGGTTTTTCCGGCTTCGAACGGGAAACCGTCCGCCCAACGATGGACCCGTCTACCGACGCTCCGGTCTTGACCCTGCTGCCCGAGGTCGAAGCGCGCCGCGCCCTTTCCGGCTCGGCGCTTTCGTTCGCCGTGCTCGCACCGCCGTTTCCGGCAATCGGCATCGGGACGCTGCGGGTCTTGCGCGTCTCGACGCTCGGTGCGACGACGGAAATCGTGGCGGGTTACGACCGCTATGAGCGCTTGCCGGAAGCGCCGAAATGAACGCGGCCTCTCCGGCGCAGACCACTTCGGCCGTCCCGCGTCACGTAGCGATCATCATGGACGGCAATCGGCGCTGGGCGCGCGCCAAGCGCCTGCCGGCGATCGAGGGGCACCGCCGCGGCATCGTGGCGTTGCGCGAGGTCACGCGTGCGGCTCGCGACGCGGGCGTCGAAATCTTGACCGTGTACGGTTTCTCGACGGAAAATTGGAAGCGCGACAAGACCGAGATTTCGCTTTTGCTCGACCTGTGCGTGTACTTCGCGCGCAGCGAACTCACCGAACTGTGCCGCAACAACGTGCGCGTTCGCATCATCGGTCACTACGAAGCGCTGCCCGGCGCCTCGCGCGAGGCGCTCGATCGGCTGGTCGCCCAAACCGCGGACAACACGGGCTTGCGGCTGAATCTCGCCGTGAACTATAGCGCGCGTTCAGAATTGCGCGACGCTATTTCGGCGCTCGCGCGCGATGTCGCGAGCGGTACGCTCGAGCCCGCCGACGTGAACGAGCAGCGCATTTCGTCATACCTCTATACGTCCGACGTGCCGGATCCCGATCTGCTGATTCGTCCCGGCGGCGAAGCGCGGCTTTCGAACTTCCTGCTCTTTCAAGTGGCCGAGACGGAGCTGTATCTCAGCGACGTGTTTTGGCCCGACTTTGGGCACGCCGATTTCATGCGCGCCCTTGAGGACTACGCCCGACGGATTGCAATGCGCGACGGGAGCGCGTGACGGCCACCGCATCAGAGGTACGCGAACGCCTTCCCGGGCTCGCGCGGCGCACCGTCAGCGGAACGATTCTCGCGGTCCTCGTGCTGGGGTCCATTGCGACCGTGCCGACCTTTCTCGTCATGGTTTTGTTGATCACGCTCGGATCGCTGTACGAATTGGCGGGCCTGACCGCGCGCAAAGGTCAGGCGCTCGTGCTGCCCGTCGCGGCGGTCGCGGTTGCGTGCTACCTCGTGATGGCGGCCCTGGGGGTGCAGCACCAATACCAGGCACCGTTGCTCGCGGGAACGATGGTCGCATCGCTGGGCGTCGCGCTGCTCGGCGGCCGCCACGAATACCTTGCGCGGACCGCCTTCACGATTTTCGCGGTGCTCTACATCGGGTGGCTCGGATCGTATTTCATCGCGCTGCGCAACCTGCCCAGCGTCGGCGTCGCCTATACGGTCGCATGCATCGTGTTGATCTCGTCCACCGACATCTTCGCGATGCTGATCGGCGGCTCCATCGGGCGCACGCCGTTGACGTCGATTTCGCCGCGCAAGACGTGGGAAGGCGCGATTGGCGGACTCTCCGTGACGGTGCTCGCCGGCGCGTCGCTCGCGCTCGTTCCGCACTCGGGCTTTTCGTGGACCGACGGCGCATTGATCGGCGCCGTCACGAGCATCGCAGCGCAGGTCGGCGATCTCGTCGAGTCGGCGCTCAAACGCGATGCGGCGGTGAAAGACGCCGGGACGATCCTCGGCGGCCACGGCGGCATCCTCGACCGCTTCGACTCGTACACGCTGGGCGGCATCGCATTTTACGGAGCCCTCTATCTGACGCACCACATTCCCGCGATCCGCTAATGAAGAAGATTTCGATCCTCGGCTCGACCGGCTCGATCGGCACGCAAACGCTCGACGTCGTCGCGCGTTATCCGGACCGCTTTCGCGTCGAGGGACTTGCGGCCGGCCGCCGCACGGACGAGTTGCTCGAACAAGCGCGCCGTTTTCAACCGAAGATCGTGTCCTGCGCCGATGAAGACGGCGCCAAAACGCTGCGCGCGCAACTGCCGAGCAGCGTGCGCGTCGTGTCCGGCAGCGCGGGCTTGCTCGCGGTTGCGACCGGGGGCAAACCCGACGTCGTGGTCGCCGCGACGGACGGCGCGGTCGCGTTCGACGCAATCTTCGCCGCGGTCGAACGCGGCTCGCGCATCGCGGTCGCGAACAAAGAACTGATCGTCGCGGCGGGCGAGCTATTGATGGACGCGGCCGCGCGCAGCGGGGCCGAAATTATTCCGGTGGATTCCGAGCACAGCGCGATCTTCCAGTGTTTGGTCGGCGAGCCGCGCGATCGCATCGCGACGCTCGTGCTTACCGCGTCGGGGGGCCCGTTCTGGGAGATGCCGCTCGAAGCGATGCGAACCGTTTCGGTTGCGGACGCGCTGCAGCACCCCACCTGGCAGATGGGCGTGAAGAATACGATCGATTCTGCGACCATGATGAATAAGGGCCTCGAAGTGATCGAAGCCAGCCGCCTCTTCGGCGTTCCGGCGGATAACATCGCGGTGCTCGTCCACCGGACCTCGGTCGCGCATGGTTTCGCAATCTTTACCGACGGCAACGTCAAGGCGCAGCTGGCGCCGCCCGACATGCGCTTGCCGATCGGCTATGCGCTCGCTTATCCCGATCGGCTGCCCGACCGGGAAC
>JACRTZ010000051.1 GCA_014304965.1 Vulcanimicrobiota bacterium
CGAACAGCCCGGCTGCGAACGATAGCACGAGATAGCCGTGCGCAACCCGACCCGGGAAAAACGGATTCGCGGCCGCGGCCTCCTCGTCCATGTGCGCGTAGAACGTGTCGCCGGTAAAATGCGCAAAGTGTTCGATGTCCTCGACCGTCACCGTGCGCGGCGGCGTGTGAATCGTTTCACCGATCGTCAGTTCGTCGTACGTTTGGCGGAACGGATGCACGGGCGCGGCCGTTTCGTCCGCTCCGCGGTTCCAGGAGTGCCCGACCGTCGCGAGCCGGCGCGGCGAGCCTTGCACCGCCGTGCGCTGCATGTAGTGGTACACGCCGCGAATGCCGCCCAGCTCCTCGCCGCCCCCGGCCCGGCCGGGACCGCCGTGAACCAGCACGGGCATCGGCGAGCCGTGACCCGTTTGTTCTTTCGCGCAATCGCGGTCGATGACGATCAACCGTCCGTGATACGATCAAATCCCTTGCACCAGTTCGTCTGCGACCTTCGCGTCGTACGTGTAGATCGAGGCGACGAGGCTGCCCTCGCCGCGATTGACGAGTTCGATTGCCTCGTCCACGCCGTCGTACGGCATCAGCGTGCTGACCGGTCCGAACGCTTCGACCGAGTGCACGTTCGGCGCACTGCGCGGGTGCGCGCAAGCAAGCAGGATCGGTGAGAGAAACGAACCGTGACCCTCTCCGACGCCGGCAGCGTCGACGTGCGCCGGATCGCCGAACAATATCTCGCCGTCTTTCAACAAGCATACGGTCTCGGCGCGCACCGAATCGCGCTGGCCGCGCGACGCGAGTGCGCCCATCGTGACGGACTCGAGGCGCGGATCGCCGACGACGACCTTCGCGAGGCGTTCCTTAATGGCCGCAGCCGCCGCCTCGAACGACGCGCGCGGCACGAAGGCGCGCCGGATCGCCGTGCACTTCTGGCCGGCCTTTGAGGTCATCTCCTTAACGACTTCTTTGACGAAGAGATCGAATTCGGGCGTGCCGGGCGTCGCGTCGGGGCCGAGCACGGCGGCGTTGAGCGAATCGCGTTCCGCGATAAAGCGCACGGCGCGTTCGGCCATGGCGACGTGGTTGCGCAACTTGAGCGACGTTTCGAGCGAGCCGGTGAACGAAACGACGTCCTGACCGCCCAGATGGTCGAGGAGGTCGCCGGTGTTGCCGATAACGAGCTGCACGGCTCCCTCCGGCAAGATGCCGGACTCCAAGATCATCGCGAAGACGGCATGCGCCACGAATGACGTCGCCGTGGCCGGTTTGACGATCGCCGGCATCCCTGCAAGGATCGCAGGCGCAAGCTTTTCGAGCATTCCCCAGCACGGAAAGTTGTACGCGTTGATGTGCACGGCGACGCCTTGCAGCGGCAGCATGAGATGCCGTCCGGCGAAGGTGCCGTTCTTGGAAAGCGGCTCGATCGCGCCGTCGAGCGCAAAGCGTTCGTCCGGCAGTTCCCGTCGCGCCTTCGACGAAAACGAGAAGAGGGTGCCGACGCCGCCGTCGATGTCGAAGAAATGATCGCGCTTCGTCGCGCCCGTGTCGTAGGAGATCGCGTAGAGCGTTTCTTTGCGCTCGTTGATGTACGTCGCGAGCTCGCGCAACAGCGCGGCGCGCTGGTGAAAGGTCAGCGAGCGAAGAACCGGGCCCCCGGTGTTCTTGGCATAGCGGACCATCGCGCGGAAGTCGACGCCGCCGTTTGCGGCCAGCGCGACGATGCGATCGTCGATCGCGCTCGGCAATTCGACGCGCTCGCGCACCTCTTGCCAGCGGCCCTCGGAAAAGCTCGCGAGGGTAGGAACCGTTGCTACCGCCATGGTCGTCGTTTTCACGACGGCTAGGCGCGGCCCTCGCAGAGGGCTCGCGCCAGCTCAGCAGCCAGCCGCGCATTCGCTTCGGCGAGCGCGACGTTGGTGCGCAGGCTGCGGCCGTCGCTCAGCGTGAGGATGCGACCGAGCAAGAAGGGCGTCACGCGCTTGCCTACGATGCCGGCGTCGCGCGCATCCGCAAGTGCTTGCGCGATCAGCGGCTCCATCTCGGCGGACGGAATTTCCGCGTCGGCGGGAACGGGGTTCGCGACTAGTACGCCGCCCGAGACGTTTAATGCCCGGCGCGCCGCAACGACCGCCGCGATCTCCGGCACACCGTCCACACGCAGCGGCGCGGCTAAACCGCTCGAACGGCTCCAAAACGCCGGAAACTCGTCCGACTGAAAGCACAGCACCGGGACGCCCAGCGTTTCGAGCAGCTCGAGCGTCTTCGGCACATCGAGCAGCGCCTTTGCGCCGGCGCAAACGACGGTCACGTCCGTGCGCGCCAGTTCGTACAGATCGGCCGACACGTCGAACGTCGTTTCGGCGCCGCGGTGCACGCCGCCGATCCCACCCGTCGCGAAAACGGCAATGCCGGCGAGGTGCGCGCAGTACATCGTGGCGGCAACCGTCGTCGCCCCGTTTTCGCCGCGCGCGACCGCGTAGGCCAAGTCGGCCCGGCTCAGTTTGCGTACGTTTGTTGCGCGCGCAAGTCGCTCGAGCGACGCATCGTCGAGCCCGATGCGTATCTGTCCGTCGAGCACCGCGATCGTCGCCGGCGTCGCTCCTCGGGCCCGAACGATCGCTTCGAGATTGCGCGCCGTCTCGAGATTCTGCGGAAACGGCATGCCGTGCGCGACGATGGTCGATTCCAATGCGACTATCGGTTCGCCGGCATCGAGCGCGCTCCGAACGCGAGGATCAACTTCGAGGACGGTGCCCTTCATAGCGAAAGCGGCCTCAGGCTTCGGCGCGTTCGAGCAGGGAGGCGGAGAGCTCGGGAACGACCGAACCCGATTGCTGAATCGTCAGCGAGGCAAGGGTCGTGCCCGTGCGCACCGCATCGAGCGGCGAGACGCCGGTCAGGAGGCGCGCGAGCGTTCCGGAGATGAGCGCGTCGCCCGCGCCCGTCACGTCAACCGCCGCAACCGACGTCACGTTGACCATCTTCGCGTCGCCGGGCGTTGCCACGATCGCTCCCCGAGAGCCTAATGTCAGGACGACCATTTCCGCACCGCGGCGCTGAATCAATTGCGCAACCTCGCGCGGGTCGGCGTCGACACCCGGGTCGATCCCAAGGTACGCGCGGCCTTCGTCCTCGTTCAAGAAGAACGCATCGAGTCCGCGCAATCCCGTGCCGAGCTTTCGGACCATGAACGTGGAAACAGCGTCGAGCGCTAGGCGATAGGTTCCGCCGGCCGTGCGTCTCCGCGCGAACTCGACGAGTTCCGGAGGCACGTTGCAGTCGAGAAAGAGCCAGTCGGCCGCGCCGATGTTCGGCCACCACGCTTTTATTGCGTCGGGATGGAGTTCGTCCATGGCGCGCACGTCGTCGATGCCGAAAGCCAGTTCGTTGTCCGTGCCGAGGATGGCGAGGTACTGTGCCGTCGGCGCGTTGCGCGTCCCGACGACGTGCGTTTCGATACCGCAGCGCCGCAGATGATCCCGCAGCGCCGCGCCGGCGCCGTCCTCGGCCAGGGCCGTGACGAGCGTTGCTGAGACGCCGAGGCGCGTCAGATTTTCCGCGACGTTGCGCGCGACCCCGCCGAAACGCGGCGGGTCCGAAATGGTTGGATTCGACGTTCCAAGTACGACGGGAGCTTTGAGGCGGAACGTCCGGTCGATCGTCGCCCCGCCGATGCAGACGACCCGCCCGGTGGTCGTGCCGCTCAGAGCGCCTCGGTTTCCCAAACGCACCAGGGTTCGTGCGAGCCCGCGTACACGTTGCCGTAGAGCGTGTCCGCCGACGGGCCCGGTTCGGTTTCGATTTCGTCGGTGGTCGCATTTACCAGCGTCGCGATCTCGCGGCGCATCTGCTCGACGCCCGCTTCGTCGATCGTTTCGGCGTCGATCAGTTTACGCGCGAAGCGCGGCACGGGATCGAGCTCGCGCTGCCGTTCGACTTCTTCGCGCGAACGGTACGTGCGATCGTCGTCGTCCGTCGTGTGTGACAGAAAACGGTAGCACTTCGCTTCGACGATGGTCGGGCCGTCGCCCGAAACGGCGCGTTCGCGCGCGGCCGCAACGGCTTCGTAGACGGCCACCGGATCGAAACCGTCCACGACGGTACCGGGTATTCCGTAACCGTGCGCGCGGGACGCGACGTCCTCGACGACCATCTGCTTGGCTTGCGGCGTGGAAATCGCCCAGCGATTGTTTTCGCACAAAAAGATCACGGGCAGCCGCGCCACCGCTGCGAAGTTTACGGCCTCGTGCCACTCGCCTTCGCTCGTCGCGCCGTCGCCGAACTGGCAGAAAACCGCGCGATCGGGCTCTTTTCGCAGTTTGACGGCGTAGGCCGCGCCGACTGCGTGCGTGCATTGGGACGCGATGATCGAACTGAGCGACGCGATGCCGAGATCGCGCGCCGTAATGTGATTGATGATGTTGCGGCCGCCGGTGCGATCGGTCGCGCGAGCGAATTGCGAGCGAAAGACGTCGGCGAGCGGAAAGCCGCATGCCAAAATCAGCCCCGTGTTGCGGTAGTAGGGGTAGAGCAAGTCCTTGCCGCGTTGAAATGCAAGCCCCGTGCCCGCTTGTACGGCCTCGTGACCTTCCGAGCCCATGGCAATCGCGATTTTTCCCTGCCGATTGAGCTGAAAGCCGCGGGTGTCCACGGCACGCTGCACGAGCATGTTACGCAGAAGCGTGAGCAAGCGTTCGTTATCGAGAAGCGTTTGCACGCTCGCCGTCGCCTTAGGCATGCGAGACTATCTCCGAATAGGCGCTCGGTCTCCTTCGGAACGTTTGCCGCGGACCTTTACAACGGCGCGCCGGAGTTCTATACTTGGGTTGTCTCGAGACAGTCTCAGCAGCCACCGAGGAGGGGCGAACAATCTCGCAAGATCCACCGGGGCACAACAAACGGAGCCTGCGACGCTAGAAATCGGCGACGCCGAGTAGGTACCGACTACGGCAACGCAACTGCGCGGAAGTTTTCCGCCCAACAAAGACTCGTAGGGACTCTGAGGTTACGACGACGGACGCCGCGCATCAGCGCGGCGTTCTCGCATTCTGGCCCAAGCGGCGTTTGGCGCAGGCTCGACTCGTGAAGCGTCCAAGGTGGCGCTGGTGGAAGCACGCCGGCCGTACGACATCGACAGCCTCACCGATATCGCGTTCCGGGTATTCGCCGACCGCGGATACGACGGGGCTTCGATGGACGACGTCGCGCGCGAGGCGGGCGTCACGAAAGCGGCGCTCTACCATCACGTCGCCGGAAAAGAAGCATTGCTCGAGCGGGGCCTCGATCGCGCGCTGAGCGCGCTGGCGGCGATCCTGCGCGAACCCGACTCGCAACTCGGCACGCCGCTCGAGCGCGTGCGCCACATCGTCCGGCGCGTCAGCGCGATCACGTTCGCGCTCTTGCCCGAACTGACGGTCCTATTTCGGGTGCAGGGCACATCCGAAACCGCGGTGACCGCCCTGCGCCGCCGGCGCGAATTCGATCGCTACGTGACGGGCCTCATCGCCGAAGCGCAAACCGAGGGCGAGGTGCGCGCGGACATCGACGCCGGTCTGGCGGCGCGGCTGCTCTTCGGCATGACCAACTCGGTTGTAGAATGGTATCGCGCCGACGGGGGGCTCACGCCCGAGGCCATTTCGAGCGCGCTCGAAGCGCTCGCGTTCGAAGGTTTGCTTAGACGTTCCGAGTGAGGAAGAAGCGCGAGTTCGCATAGTCGAAATACACATCGAACCGGCGAAGAACTTCGAGGCCGATCAAGCCGTCGAAGCGGCCCGAGAAGGTCGTCCGCGAGTGCACGGTTTCGATTGTGAGCTCAGGCAGCGTGAAGCCCGCAAACTCGACCCGGTTCACAACAACCGGTTTCGCCGCAAAATCGCCGCCCACGCCGCTGTACCGCCGGTCGCCGCCGGCGGCACGAGCGTTCGGTGCCGCGATCGCCTGCGGATAGCGCCGCGTAAAATAATCGAAGAGTAAGATGCTGCCCGAATAGCCCGTGTCGAGCACGAACCGCTCCCCGAGCGAACCGTTCACGCGCGCGTCCACGAGTGGCGATCCGAAACCGAGGCGTGCATTGAGCTGCTTAGACGCCTCCGGCGCGGCGAACGTGGCCGGCCGCGTCGCAAGCATCGTCCCTGCGACGAAGTCGAGCCGTACGCCGACGCTCGCAAGAAAGTCAAAACCGAGTAGACCGACGACGCGCATGCCGCTCGGACCCACGTTCAGCCCCGGAATCGTTCCCACCACGACGTCGCGCATCGAAAGTGCACCGACGCGCAGCGACGGCACGATCGTGTGGCTTGCTTGAAAGCGCTGCGCGGCGCCCCCCTGCGAGCGCAGGCCGTAGATCGGCAGTTTCAACTGGCGGGCGACGCTTTCTTCGATCTCGATTTCGCCCGCGCCCGAATCGAGCATGAAGTCGAGCCCGCGATTTCCCACGTCGAGGCGGACGATGATCCCGGTGCGCGTGAAACGTGCCGGCAGATACACGGCGTCGGTTCCGGCGGGAAATTCGACGAGTTCGCGGCGGTCCGGCGGCACGGCGACTTCCGCATCGGCGACCTGGTTGTAATCGAGTGCCGTCAACCGGTAGTCGGCGTGATTTTCGCCGTGCCCATCGTCAACGACCCAGTGCCACGGACGTTCGAAGCTTCCCGTCCGCCGAAAGTCGTCGTACGCTGTCACCGTCGTTGCGAACGATTCGATCTCTTCGTGCCGGACGACTCGCCACGACGCATCCACGTAGTCACGCGTGCCGGTGGAAGCCGCGTTCAGGCGCGAGACGATGTAGCCGTCGTAGGGCGGCAACGCGGCCGTTACCGTGGTCGTGAAAACGTCGGCGGAGGCGAGTCCCGGATCGGCGGATTCTTCGACCGTAATCCCGTTCTCATTCTGATGCCACCCATCGCCCTTGAGCCGGCCCCACTCGGAGTGGAACGGACCTTCGTCGCGCACGTTGCGCGTATCGGCGTTGCGGCGAATGCTCGTTTGCGTCCCGCTCGCAACCCCAATGACGGACGCGGAGCCGAGGGTGTACGCGATGGTAGCGTGTTCCGCGGCCGGCCGCACGCCCGCCACCTCTCGCACGTGCGCGCTGATGTCTTCCGCGCTCGGCAGGACGCTCTGCCCGACAGCCGGCGGTTGGCCTGTCGCCGCGATGACGAGCGCCGCGAGGGCAACAGCGGCGACCGAGCGCGCACCGTAAGTTTGACGCATCCCGGTCAAGGGTGGTACACTTTACTTACCATTTGGTAAGGAGCGCTCCACGGGTATGGCGATCGATCAGGCAGTCCCGGTCCACGAACTGGTTGTCCCAGAAGGTGGGTTTACGCCGGCGCCGCCGGTACCCCAGCCCAACATCTATCCCATGGAGTGGCGCGTCGAAACGCCCAAGCTCGTGGACCTGTACGAGCGCTCCAAGCGGCAGCTGTACAACCCGTCCGACTTTGCCTGGGACGAACTGCGGCCCGAAGATTTTACGCCCGAAGAACGCATCGGCATCATGTATTGGTACGCCGTGCTCGCGAACTTCGACGGTTCCGGCCCTGCGGTATTTGCCAAAGCGACGATTCACGCGTTCGAACAGCACACGGAAGATCCGGTGCGAAAGTGCTTCTTTTCGATTACGCGCGATGAGATGAATCATGAAGAGTGCTGTCAGCGCGCCATTCAGAAGTTGGTGCCCGGCGGTCCTCTCGATTTCGAACCGAAAACCGATTTGGAACGAGCCGCGATCAACAACATTCAGTGGCTCTACCACAACGGCGGCCGCTACTGGAAAGGCTACGGCGAGTCGCTTAGCAAGTATCCGCTCTCGGTCTTGTTCACGTCGTTCATGATGGGCGAAGTGGCGAGTTCGACGCTCTTTTTCGGCATGTCCAAGAAGGCGACGCATCCGGTCTTCAAGGAGATCTTTCGGCGCGTCGGTCAGGACGAAGCACGCCACCTCGCGATCTGCTTGACCATTCTCGAAAAAGACTGGCCGGGTCTGACCGAAGACTACAAGACGCTCATCACCAAGCAATTGCGCGCCGGCTTCGTCTTCCTTTCCATGATTCTGTGGGAGCCGCCCAACCAGTTCTGGGAAATCCCCGATTACTTCTTGCCGAACCATCGCGTGCTCGTGCAGCACGCGCGCGACGGCGGCCTCGGCGTCTTGACCTTCGACGAGCAAGCCGAGAATTGGCGCCTCGCGCTCGCGCGCGTTCGGGCGATCGTGGAAGAGTGGGGGATCAAGTTCCCGGCGATTCCCGAACTCGACCTCGATGGCGTGGACGTCGGGCACATCGGGCCCGAGGACATCATTCCGGTCTTCTAGGAGCCTGTAGGGTTTTGAGAGCGAGAATCTGTTACAATTGATCCATGAGCG
>JACRTZ010000057.1:0-6116 GCA_014304965.1 Vulcanimicrobiota bacterium
CCGCTGCACAGTGTATATGTCGCGCTGTTGCTATTCTGTGCGCCTGCGTCATAATTTAACTTCTTCTCGTCAATTTTCTTCGAATTTACATCAAGCGACTTTTCATCGAAGCCACCCTTCGCGACCGTACAGATTCCTTGGCAGGAACCTAACTTAGTTTGGCCATCTACGCCTTTTCCGCCGGAGTGAGCCGCATCTTCTGCCTGTCCTCCGTTTACTATAGTTCCCTTCGGCAAAAAGTCAGAGTGTTCGTAGTCTGTAACGCGTGGTTGTGCCGTCATGGTGCTTGACTTCAATGAACGTGTGCACTAAGGGACCAAAGACTCTGACGGCATACATCATAATCGTGTCATACCCTGATGGATCTGCATAATCGAGGGAGTTATTTCGATTCCACATGTACGGTTTCTGCGACATCGGATCGTGCACTTCGCCCGCGTAGGCGTCGGGGGCGGTCCATGCGCCGAGGGCAGAGTCGTAAGAGCGCACCCCCTGAATGATAATGTCGCCGTCGCTGTAGCCGTCGGTTCCAGGTTCGGAAACGAGAGGCGCATACGCGAGGAAGGTGGGCGACGCCGGCATGTTTGCCGGAGGATCCCCGCACCGGTGGTAGGCGTCCGGCAATGCCCAAAGATCGTGGCCCGTCTGATTGTGGCTCGAAACGACCATACCGGCAAAATCGCGATCCCAAATCGTCACCTGCGAGGTGGATGAGAGGCCGCCGATGTCGGCTGCAATTCCAACCTTGACATCCTCGACTTGACCCGCCGACGTGGCGGTTAGCAGGAGTTCGTCGTCATCCCACACCGCGAGATGGCCGTCTATCGATGCCGGGCGGCCGTTTGGGCCGTACACGTAAGCGGTTTGGTTAAACCCGTAATTGTAGACGCCGCCGCTCGAGGGCGGACAGTCGCTCGCGGCGAGCACGTTGGTCTTACCGAGCAGATGGTTTTCGGCGTCGTGCTGCACCGTGATCGATCCGCTGCCGGAGTAACCTTGGCAGTGCCCGGTATCGCCGATTTTCCCATCCCCACCTACCCAGGTTGTCCCCGTCCTCGTGCGATCGATGTGCGACATGCGGCCGGCTGCGTCAAAGGCGAACGTCTTGGTGGTCTGGCTGCCGCCGCAATCGGCGATCACGTTCGCGACGGTCTTGGTAGTAACAGCGTTCCGCGCGTCGAACGCTTCCTGATCTCCCGTTATCTTAAAGCCGTTCCAATAGCTGTATTGTCCTGTCAGTTCTCCCCGGGCATTGTAACTATATGCGCCGGCCCCGGGTTGACCACCGCCCCTGACGCCGAGGGTCGAGCCTTCCGGGTCGTAGGTGAAATTCGAATAGCTGCCTTCGGCGACGGCGAACGACGCGAGTAGCCCGTTTGCGCCGTATGTTCGATTGAGCGTGGCATACGGATCTTGAACCTGCGTCATCCGGCCGGCGGGCGAATATGCATACGTGAAACTCTGCGAAGCTCCGCCCGAACTCTGAAAGGCCCGAGAGGTCGTCAATCCGTCCGACCGGTAGGCCCACGACCACTGCATCGACGCCTGCCCCGGCATGCTCGCAGACACGACGTTCTTGAGCCCGTTATCGAAGTACGTGTAGGCGAGTTGAGCGGAATTGCCGTTTCCAAGCGGCTGACTTGCGGCGAGCTTTCGTCCCTCGGCGTCGTAAGAATACGTCTGCGTCCCGACGCTTGATGCAATCGAAACGACCCGAGCGTCCGGATCATAGCCGATCGTCCGGCTTGGGGTTACGCCGCCGTCGCCGGCGAAGCTGACACTCGTCACGTGCCCAGCGGCATCATAACCGTTGGTCGTGCTTTGCCCAAGCGGATCGACAACCGACGAGAGCAGTCCCTGGGTCGAAGCCGTCGCATCGTACGCATAGATGGTCGCCGCGGCGGACTCTGTGCAGAGCGCGGCCCACCCGGCTTGCCACGGACAGGGTTGATATGTGAACTTCGTCACTTGCCGATCCAGACCGTCGAAGGCGGAGCCTTTGAGATCGAACCAGCCGGCGCTTTGGCCTGCGTAGCGCGGGTACGGAGCGCCGTTGTAATACTCTCGAGTCGCAAAGAGATTGCCGTACGCGCGAAAGGCGGGGCTGCCGTAGATGGAGACCGTTCCACCAGAAGTGAAGTCGTACAGGTACCGTGTGAGCCAGCCGAGCGGCTGCGACACTTCGACCAGGCGATCCGCGCCATCGTACCATTTTACGGTAACTCCGGGCGTGCAGGTTGCGCCCGGCGTGCAGCCATGATGGTGCGTCTCGGAGATCACGTTCCCGTCCGCATCGTAGGCGTAAAGCGCACCCATATTGACCCCAGACTGCGCAGTGAGCGCATGCTGGTAGGCCGTCTCGGTTCTCGATGTCTCGCCGTTCGCGAAATGGTACGTATAGCTGGTAACGTTATCAGGATCGGTTGCCGACGTTAGCCGGCTCAATGTGTCGTAGGTGAGCGTCGAGGTCGAAAAACTGCCGTTCCCGATGCTCTTGCCATACGTGATGATGTCGCCGCTTGAGTTATACGAAAAGAGCTGTTGGCTCGGAACCGTTGCGCCGGAAACTTGCGTCGGAAGCCCGTAATCAACGCCGCCTTGCGCGCTCGGATCATACGAGAATTGAATTTGGTGACCGAGCGGCTTCGTCATTTGCGTCAACTCGCCAAACGGCTGCGCCGACGTCGATGTCCAACTCATTAGGGTTGCTCCAGGAACCGACGGGCACAGAGCGTCGTTCGGAGCGGGCGAGGACGTCCAATCCATGCCGAGCGAATGCGTGAACGTTTGATCGCAAAACGCCACGACATTGTTGTTCGCGTCGTACGAGTAGAGGGCCGTGGGGCGAAAAGTGCCCTGGGACGTCGTGACCGTTGGCTGCCCAACCGCGATCGTATTGCCGCTATTATCGTAGGCGTAGTCGGTTTCGTAGCCGCGCAGGTCGGTCGTCGAGATGAGGTTATTGCTCGTGTCCCAGCCCTGAACCGACCACAGATACGCGTTGCCGTTCCAGCCGGCACGATCCGTCACGCGGCCAGCGCCATCGAAAAGATATTGCGTCGCGTGGCCGTCGGTGTCGAACCAGGTGTTGCTGTTGACGTTTTTCGGCGAGAAGTACACGGTGCGATACATCGCGCCGTTTGCAACGCCAGGTTGGATGGCCGCGTTCGTGCCGTCGTTCGGCGTCGGGTTCATGTACCCGACGTAGCCAACCTCATAGAGATCTCCGGCGCCGTAATAGCCAAAAAGCACGTAGCCGCCGCCGGCGGCTCCCGTCCATTCCGGCGTCACGCTACTCATCGCGAGGCGCGGACCCATAGCCGTGTACAGCTGCGATCCGCCCGCATTATAGGAGTAGAGTTCGGGCCGGCACTGCGTCATGCCCCCGTGGCACTGCGTCGTGTACGTATTATTCGGAGGCTGGTCCACCTCGCTCAGGTTGCCATTTTGATCGTAGCTGTACGCGACGACGGTCCCATCGGGCCACGTGAGCGTCGAGAGCAGCCGCTGAGGTTGGCCTTGTACGGTAAAGTCGGCAAAGGCCAGATGAGATGTGCGGCCGCCCTGAGCCGCAACCACGCGAATGTCAGTAAGATTACAAGAACAGCTGATATCGCCGCCCGCAAACGAATAATCGAACGCCAGGAACGTGTTGTTGTTGCGACCGTAGATCGCGATCAGCCGGCCGGCAAACCCAGCGAACTGCCCCCCGAAGTCCGTCGCGAGACCGGGCCGCCAAAGGTAATAGACCGTTCCGGTTTTCTTGGTCCAATAATAGCCGTTGCCACCATCTGAGGTCAGTTTCGCGAACTGACCGGCGGGCGGAATCCACTTGCCTTGGCCATCGGGGAGATAGTCGTATCGCGCGCCGTCGATATCGAAGACGGACAGGCCGGGGCCGTATTGATTGCCGTCGTTGCTCGCGAGGTGCGCGTCGAACGTGTTGGTCCAGCCAGCGCCGTACTGCGAAATCTGCGAGCCGTCGCTGCCAAAGTAATCATGCTGACTCCGCGAATTATAGGTACGCCGAAACGCCAGCGCCACGCCAGGCTGCGGAATCGACATATCGTCTGCCTGCACGATGAGATTCCCGCCTTGACCGACGTTGGACATGTACTTACCGATCCCGGGAATCGCATCTTCCTCGTACGTCCACCAGCGGTTGATACCGGTGTACGACGGCGTGCTCAGGGTGACGCTTTGCTTGCGGCGAGTCGCTTGGGGCGCAGCACGGCCGAGCGGCACAGGCGCAAGAATGTTCACCGAGGATGTCGAGCGGCGCCCCGGAGTAATCGGAATTGCCGGAGCCGCCGTCGGCGTGCTTACCGGTTCCCGGATGCCGTGGAGTTTTCGATAGTTCGACGACATCGCGCGCGGATCGGCCGGCGCGTCCTTGGGATGTACGGGCTTCTTCGAATGCGCCGGGCCGTCCACGTGTGCGCCGGCAACGTGGGCAGCCCGAGGCGAAAGCGGCGCCGGCGTCGGAATCAGGCGCGGCAAGACGATCTTCGGCATTTGACTCGCACTGGGCGGACGAGCCGCGCGAACTGCCGGCGATGCGCCCTGCGCCGCGTCCAGTTTGGGGACCGCGGCGCGTGCGACGGTGGGCGTGACGTCGCCAGCGGTAATCGCCGTCATGCAAAGTGCGGCGATCAAGGAAATGCGTAGGCACCGACGTCTCATAGCAACGTCCTTCGCGTCAAGTGGCAGCGAGAAACAAGGTCTTCTTAGACCGTTGCGATTCCCACGTCGAGCGCACCTGAGTTGCATTTACGAACCGTAGCGCGAGCGCCGTTGCAGATGTTATAGTGCAAGGTACCTATGGTCGTCAATACATCGGTAACAAATTCTGTGGATAACATTCTGCACGACCGCGAAGGGCTGCAACGGCGTCCGCAGAACGAGCGCCTTCCCATGCGCCTGGAGTGTTCAACAGTCCGGCGACTTACCGCAGCAACTCTCCTATGGGCGCTGAGCTTTTCTTCATGCCCGGCCGCAACAATAGCCGTGAAGCGGTCGCTTACCGTGCAAAACGCTTCAGTGCGCACCGTCGTGTTGGAACTCGCGAAGCGGTTCAATACCAACGTCGCGCTGCCCGAAGATCTTCGCGGCTTCGTCACGGCATCGCTCCACGATGTCACCCTCGAGCAAGCCTTGACGGCGGTGCTGACTCCGCTGGGTTATCAATTCACCCGCAAGAACGGGATAGTCATCGTTTCCCGAGCGGTGGCGACAATGGGCCCGACGACTTCGGGCTCACGTGCGCCCGTCGTCATCGCGCTGACCTACATCACTCCTGAGCGAGCGGCGAATGCGCTGCGCAGCCTGTTTTCTGAAGCCGGTATTCGGCCCGATCGCAGCGCCAACGCCGTAATCGTCACCGGTAGTGCTGAGGACGTTCAGCAGATTCGTTCCGTCATGCAAAGCCTCGACGTGCGGAGCCCTTTGACGCCGCTGGTTGAAGCAATTCAACTGCGAACGACTGATGCGGACAAGGTCGTCGCACGCGTGAAGAACCTGTTTCCAACTGCGCAGTTCTCGGTTGCGTCCCAGCGTTCGGTACTCGTCCGCGCCACAGCCCCCGATATGACTCAGATTCGGCAGCTCATTGGGTCGCTCGATGCGCCGACTCCCGTCACGCTCCAAGCTGGGCCACCGAGTTCCGCCGAGGGCGTCAAGGTCGCAAACGCCAGACCATCCGACGTTGCGCGGGCCATCTCGCGCCAATTCCCGCGCATGAAAGTGGGCGTCAGCGGCTCGGCCGTCGTTTTCAGCGGTTCGTCGGATGAAGTCTCCAAGGCCAAGGCGCTCGTCGCACAAATCGACGTGCCGGCATTTGGTTCTAGGGTCACGCAGATCTATCGCATCCGGACGCTGGACGCGGGCTCGGTCGGCGATCTGATTGCGCGTTCTTTCCCCGCCGCAACCGTGACGACGGATAAAGACCTCAATGCAATTTCGGTTACTGCGGTGGTGTCCGATCAACAGCGCGTAGCCGATGCCATCGCGCAACTCGACCCCAGTCAGAACGGCTATGCGCAACCCGGCGGTTTTCCGCAGCAGGGGATGAACCAAGGGTATTCAGGAGCGTCCAACTTTGAGGTCGTGACGCTCCG
>JACRTZ010000057.1:6126-8316 GCA_014304965.1 Vulcanimicrobiota bacterium
CGGCGGTACCGAGCCACGGGCAGGCCGGAGCCGCGGCCACGGACGCCGCCACCGCAAGCGTGATCCAGACGCTGCAGCAACTGGTTCCGACGGTTAAGGTGAGCGCGCTTGCACAAGCCGGGCAGATTGCGCTGATGGGCGATCCCGTCAGCCTTAGGACAGCGAAGCAATTGCTCGACAAGATCGACGTGACCGCTCCCCTCGTCGTGCTCGATACCGAAATCTTAGAGATCGATGAATCGGCGGCGCGCAATTTGGGGCTTCTCCTGGCGCAACCGGTCATCTCCACATCGTTCACCGAACTCTTGCCTCAGCCCGATCCGACAACCGGCCAAACTCGCCTGATCAACCCCGGAGCGCTTACGCGAACGCCCCTATCGCTGTCCGCGCAACTAAATCTGCAGATCCAAAAAGGTAGCGCGAGAGTGCTGGCCGACCCGCGTGTGACCACGTTGTCGGGACGTACGGCGACGATCCGGGCCGGCGACACCATCGGGATTCTCACAACGGTAGGCGGCGGCGCCGGCACCTACGCGACCACGCAATTGCAAAATTTCCAAACCGGCGTAACCCTCGATATCACACCAATCGTCACCCCGGGCAACGAAGTGACAGTCGCGTTGCATCCGGTGGTCAACAGCTTATCGGGAATCTTAAACGGCGTGCCCCAGATCTCCACGCGCGATACGCAGACGACCGTCCATCTCAAGAACAACCAGACGCTCATCATCGGCGGTCTGATTCAAGAGAGCGCGACGCGCACCGACAACAAGATTCCGATTCTGGGCGATTTGCCGCTTGTCGGCGGCATTTTCCGCAACAGTCAGTCCAACTCAACACGTAACGAGCTGATTATAGTCGTGACGCCTCACGTACTCGTCGACGGAGAGGCACCGCCCGTTCAAGGGCCGCCCCTGCCGGCGATCCCGACACCCAAACCTTTGCCGACCTTACCGCCCGGAACACGCCTGCCGGAACCTTCCGGACGACTGCCGGGCGCAACGCGCGCGACAAAAAGTGGTGCCTCACCCGCAAACCAAATACCGCCGGTTGCGGCGGCCTATCCGTCGCCCACACCATTGCCTGCGCCAGGTGTCTCCGGGGTCATTTCGTACGGGCAAATTCCACCAAGCAATGTTGCCGCGCCGGGCGATGCAGTGCGCATTTTCTACGCGTCGGTGTCGCCAACGATCCTGGCCGACGGCGGGACGGTGCGCGTCGCCCTCATCGCTACCACGAATACAACGCGAGCGTCGGTGACGGTCGGCTCCTTCAGTACGAATCTTCAGCAGACGGCTCCCGGTCATTGGAGCGCTTCATTCCCATTTTCGGGCGCCTACGCTCTGGGCCAGCCCGCCGGCCAAGTTTCTTTCACCGCGTATCGCGGCGACGGCGCGTCGGCCGCGGTCAATGTACAAGTTCCCGTGCAGCAGTAGGCATAGAGAGCGAACTAGCCGGCCCTTGGGGCGATCCTTCGCTACCGGCTGAGGTCAAGATGATTGCGTCCTGACCTTCGAGCTTGACGGCTTGTGCCACGAGTGGATCCGTAAGATGGGCAAACGCGGCTTCGACCTCGGCGCGCGAAGCCGCGCGCTTCGAGCCGGCCGCACTGAGTGCTTCGTTCGCGAGGAACATCGCTGCGTCAATGGTGAGGTGTGGAGCTTCGTCGGAGCGTCCGTCGGCGATGGCCCTGCGCTGCGCGCTCCAGCCGGCGTCGCGAATCAATTCGCAGACCAACTTCACGCGGCGCACGAAGCCGTGGCCGCGTTCCCATTCCAAGTCGTCGAGATGGTCCTCGACGACGCCAGACTCGAAGAGCGGCCGCATCTCGTACGGACCGAGGCGCATCTCGATGCACCGCGCGATGTCGTCGACGCTCCAGATCGCGACGCGATGCGTCGCGGCCTCGTTCACGATCGCCACGGTGTCGCCGAACTCGGGACCGACTAAAGCGCAGTAGGCGGCCTTATATTGGTCGCGATACTTTGATGCCTCGTAGATGTCGGGCCGCTGCATCGGGTGAGCCGACGTCTTGCACTCGATCATCACACGATAACTTTGGATTCCCAGCGGAGCGTCGAGATATCCGTCGGGTGCGGCGTTGCCACCGACGTGCGTCGCAACAAAGCCCAGTTGCGAGAACGCTTCGCAGGTTAGCTTTTCAAAGGCTAGTGAATCAACGTCCTTACT
>JACRTZ010000022.1:0-3660 GCA_014304965.1 Vulcanimicrobiota bacterium
CCGTGGAATCAGCCAAGTGGAGGTCGAGGATATTCTCTTCGGGATTGACGGAGAGGATCCGGATTACGTGCTATCCCGGGACGGAGACTACTTCACCATCTATGGGCAAACGGGGAAGGGCCGTCTCCTCAAGCTCGTTGGCGAACTTCGCGAGGATGGGCGCCTTCGAGTGTTTTCGGCCATCGACATGGACGCGAAAGAAAAGCGCCTGTTTCAGAAGGGACGACGAATGTGATTTCTCCGAAAAAGAAGACGGACGAAGAGGCGATCGCGGAACTCGAACGATCGCAGCCGGAGAAAATTGCCGCCGGTGAACGCATCAGGAGCGCGCCCCCGGGAAGCACCGAGTTGGTTTCGGTTCGACTGAGTAAGGAGCTTCTAGCGCGGATCGATCACATTGCGGACCTTGAGCATCGTAAGCGCAGCAATCTTATTCGCCACGTTCTTTGGGACTTTGTCATCGCCCGGGGATTCGCCGGGCTGAAATAGCTTAGCGGGCGAGACCGACGCCTAGGCGGGCGAAGCGCGCATCGGCGCGCTGGATGTTCGCGTGGGCGAGCGCGAGCGCAAGCGCGTCGGATACGTCGTCGGGCTGCGGGATTTTGACGAGCCGCAACTCGGCCGTGACCATGCGCTTGACGCGCTCCTTGGTCGCGCTACCCGAACCGACGAGCGCGCGTTTGACGAGCGAATGCGCAAGATGTTTGACCGGCACACCGGCCGCGTCGGCCGCAAGACACAGCACACCGCGTGCGTGACCCATCAAGATCGCGGTCGTCGGATTCTTGTACGCGCTCCAGAGTTCTTCGATCACCATCACGTCGGGCCGCGTCGCCGCGAGCACCGCGCACATCTCGACGTGCAGTTGGCCGAGCCGGCGTTCGAGCGGCGCGCTGACGTTCGGGGTGATCACACCGGCTTCAACCAGACGCGCCGTGCCGTCGGCATCTTCTTCAATCGCGCCGTAACCCGTAATCCGTAATCCCGGGTCAACGCCGAGAATACGAATCACTGCTGCCCGCTGACGTGCAGGTTGACCGTTTCGCCCGGCCGCAATTGCGCGCCGGCCGCCGGATCGGTACGAATCACGCGTCCGGCTTCGCCTTGCGGCTCGAAGATCACGCCGCCCGGTTTGTAGCCGGCGTTTTGCAACGTCGTGCGCGCTTGATCGAGCGTCGTACCGCCGACGTCCGGCACGGTCCCCGGCACCGCGACGCTGAGCGTAATGGTCGCATTCTTGTGGGTCGGTGCGGACGCCGCGGGGTCTTGCTGCATGACCGTTCCCGGCAGCACGCTTGAATCCACGATATAGTTGACGCGCGACACGAGCCCGGCCGCCGACAGCGCGGCCATTGCGTCGCTCACGTTACGCCCGTTGAGATCGGGCAAGACCATTTTCGGCGCGCCGCTGCTCACCGTGACGCTGATCGTCGTTCCGGGATCCACCGGCGTTCCGGGCGAGGGTTGCTGCGACGCGATCACGTCGGCCGGAATCGAATCGCTCGGCACCCGCTCCGTTACGGCGAGTTTGAGATTCAGCCTGGCGAGCGACTTGGAAGCGTCGCTGAGTTTGTGCGACACGAGATCGGGCACGCCGACCGGACGCACGCCGTTCGAGATGACCAGCGTGACGGCCGAGTGGATCGCCACTTGCGCGGCCGGGCCGGGCGACTGCGAAATGACGTCGCCGCGGCGGACTTTGTCGTCGTAGCGCACGACCTCTTTAACGAGCAATTTGTTGTTGCGCAAATACCGCTCGGCGTCGTCCTTCGAATACTGGCGCAAGTCCATCAACGACACGAGCGGCAGGCCGGTGCTGACATCGAGTTCGACCACGCTCTTCGGCGGGACTTTCGTTTTGGCCGCGGGGTTCTGCTTGACCACGCGATTCTTCGGAACAAGATCGCTTGCGACCGCAACGACCTTGACCTCCAAACCTTGCGCTTGCAGAAGGTTCGTCGCGTCCTCGACCGTGCGGCCCGTGACGGCCGCAACGGCAACCGGCACCGGCGGTCCGAAAATCTGCGTCGGCCGATTGAATACGACGTAGCCGACGATGGCGGCAAGCACGAGCGCGCCCGCGATCGCCAAGCGCTGCGGCGTAAACGGCGAGGGGCGCGCGACCACGGCGTCGTCGTCGTCGAGCGGCGCGTAGCGCCGGCCCGACGCGCCGGCCGCGATAGCAGGCGCGACGACGGCCAACCGCCGGTCGGGTTAGCGCGACGGCCGCGGTTTGGGATTCGGGATCGAACGCCGCACTGCCGCAACCGCCTCCTGTTCGTGCGGCGTGTGCGAATCGGCCACGTCGAAGGGCGACGTGACCGTCGGGCTTTCGCGCGCTTCGCGCAGCGCCGTCGCGACCTCGGTCGCCGACTGGAAGCGCGCGGCCGGATCTTTTTGCAAGAGTTTGCGCACGATCGCAGCGAGCGCCGGACTGATGTTGCGCGTTCCGTCCGGGTCGATCGCCGGAATCGGCGACGAGACGTGCTTAAGCGCGACCGTCACCGGCGACTCACCGGTGTACGGCAACTCGCCCGTCAGCATCTGATAGATCACGACGCCGAGGCTGTAGAGATCGCTCGTGGCCGCAAGTTCGTGGCCCTGCGCTTGCTCGGGCGAGAGATAGAACACGCTGCCCATCACGAGCCCAGGCTGCGTGACCGTGACGGTTTGCGTCGTGACCGCGCGCGCGATGCCGAAATCCGACAGTTTGACCACGTCGTCTTTGGTCACGAGAATGTTCGCGGGCTTGATGTCGCGATGCAAGAGTCCTTGACGGTGCGCGTATGCGAGGCCGGCGCAAATTTGCGTCGCGAAGTCGATCGCGACGGGTTCCGGAATGCTGCCGTCGCTTTGGATCATCTCGCCGAGCGTCGTGCCGTCCACAAGCTCCATCACGATGTAATAGGTCTCGCCTTCGTGCCCGACGTCGTAGATGTTGACGACGTTGGGATGCGAGAGTTTGGCCGCGTGCTGCGCTTCGAGGTTGAAGCGCTTGATGAAATCTTCGTCGGCCGCGAACTGCTCGCGCAGAATCTTGATCGCAACGCGGCGGCGCAAGACCGTATCGAGGCCCGCATAGACGGTCGCCATGCCGCCCGAACCGATCCGGTTTTCGAGGCGGTAGCGATCGCTCAGGGTCTTTTCGGTCACGCGCGGTGTGCCTTGCCGGAGGTCCCCACTAGGTCTTTATGCGTTTGAGGGCGGCGATCAAAACCTGGCGGGCGATGGGTGCCGAAATCGCGCCGCCGTAGCCCGCGTGCTCGACCACGACCGCCACCGCGACGCGCGGCGCTCCGGACGGTGCAAACGCCACGAACCATGCGTGCGGTCTTCCCGTCGCCAGGGTTGCGGTCCCGGTCTTGCCGGCGACTTTCACGCCCTTGATTTGCGCCGCGGTCCCCGTGCCTCGGGCGACGCAGGCTTCCATCAAGACTTTGACTTGCGCGGCCACGTCGGACGAGATCGGCGTCGCGAGCGAGGCATTCGAGGCAAGCGAGCGGCTCCGGCCGTTCGACGCGCGCAGCGAACGGGCAAGGTACGGACGCGGGGTCGTGCCACCCGACGCGATCGTCGCGCCGACCAGTGCCATGCGCATCGGCGTCACCAAGAGGTCCGCTTGTCCGAAGCCGAGTTGCGCGAGGATGCTCTGCGAGACGT
>JACRTZ010000022.1:3670-8308 GCA_014304965.1 Vulcanimicrobiota bacterium
CGGTCGCGTTCGGTCGGCAGCGTAAATTCGAGCGGCTCGCCGATCCGCCAGCGCGCCGAATCTTGGAACCAGCGGTCCACGCCGAGTTGCAGTGCGATCTGCCCGAAATCCACGTTGCTCGACTGTGCGAAGGCGCCCGCGAGGTCTTGGTAGCCCGTCACTTCGTTTTGATCGTTGTGAATGGTGAAGCCGCCGACGTGCAGGTAACCCGGGTCTTGAAAGGTCGAGTCCGGCGTGACGACCTCGGCATCGAGCGCCATCGCGGCCGTCACGATTTTGAACGACGACCCCGGCGGATAGAGTCCGGCGAGCGCGCGATCGAGCAGCGGACTCGCCGGGTCGGCCGCCATCGTCGCGAACTGCGCATCGATTTTGGCCGGGTTGAAACTCGGCGTGCTCGCGAGTGCAAGGACTTCGCCCGTGCGCGGGTCGAGCACGACGCCCGCCGCGCGTGGATAGTTGCTCAAGGCGCTATAAAGCACGTTTTGAATCGCCGGGTCGATCGTGGTGATGAGCGTTGCACCGCGCGCGACGCCGCTTTGACCGCTGCCGATCAGCGCTTGGACTTGTGCGACCGGATCGCTCTGCACAGGCTGCGCCGCGAGGTCGTTGTCGAAGGCCGCTTCGAGGCCGGACGTGCCGTAACGCGCGCTTGCGTATCCGACCGCCTGCGCGAGCGCCGGACCGTACGGATAGACGCGCCCGTTTTGCGTCGAGTGCGCGAGCACCGTACCGTCGCGCGCGAGGATATCGCCGCGGTAGGGCGCGAGCAGCGCGCCGCGCTGATTGTGCGGGTTGCCCGCGAGCTTCGGCGCTTCGACGACTTGCACGTAGAGCTGGCGCACCGCGAGCAACGCGAACAGGATGGCGAAGACCCACATGATGCGGCCGATCGCGCCGTTGACGCCGCTCGAGCGCATCTTCTCGGTTATTCGGCGGCGGGCGGGCGCGGGCCGCGGCGTTCGCGCAGGAGGGTCAGGCCGTCGTCCGTGCGCACGGCGAGGTAGTCGCCCTTCTCCGCCGCGATCGTTTGGTTGATGAGCGTGCGCATCAGGTCTTCGGGCAAGCTTGCCGCGGCGAGCACCGGTTCGACGTGCGCGTCGTCAAGGAGTGCCGGCGCGATGTACGGCACGTTCGGCAACGTTTCGAACAGCCGCTCTTCGTAGGGTTCGTTGCGCCACGGGCCGCGCTTGCCGAACACGGTCGCGTGATAGTCCCACGCGCAGAGCTGGCGTTCGTTCCAGGCGAAATGATCGCGCACGCAGGTGCGCCGGCAGACCGCGCACTGCGTCAGCGGTTCGGGATCGTGCGAGATCGCGTCGAGCACGTCTTCGGGAACGTCTTCGGGATTGAGGATCGCTTGTTCGGTCAGTTTTTCGGGCGCGTCGGCGTGCCAGCCCGAACGCTGCAGCATCTCGACGTCGCGCAGCGGCGTGACGAACGCCCTCTCGTCTTCATGCGGAAAGGTTTGATCCACCCAGCCCGGCAGGTTGTCGGCCGCGACGTTGACGCGCTGCCAGCCGTCGCCGACGACCGCGCCGATCGGCGTCCACGCGAGCGGCACGAGCCAGGCCGTGACCTGCTTGTTGTTCGCGCGCAGCGACGACACGAAGGCCAGCGTCCCAGCATTGCCGCCCAGGACGTACGCGCGCGCAGGCTCTTTGGGCGCGGGGGTGTTGCCGGAACCGTTCACTCGGTTGGTCTTCGGGGCGCGACGAAGCCTAGGCCTGTCGGCCGCGTTTCTCGCTCGAGCTGAAAAGCGCGAAATTCAGAATATCAGCGGCAGCCGATAAAAATATCGGGTCACCGTCATTCTCCAAAAACGGCTTTTCGACCAACCCGCGGACGGCGAAGAGAGCGGCGTTACGCGGGCAAGGGAAGCGGGCTATCCGAGTCCAGGCTCTCGGCCCAAGCGAGTACGGCGTCGTGCGCTATTACACGACCCGCGTCGACGTCTGCAAGCCCTTGCATCGTCCGGCGAAGCTGCTCTTCCTCGCGCGGGGTTTGTCGATCGTCAGGCACTCATCGCCTCCTGTTTCTTCGGTTTTTGACGGGCGGCGGCCGCACGCTTCTTGGACCTCGGAGGACCGCCGATATCGCCGAACATTTCGAGCTCGATAGGAAGAGACGCGCCATCGAATTGGACGGTAATATTGAGTCGGCCGCCGAGGGCATGGACGAACCGCGCCAACGTGCCGACATAGAGATCCGTCTGCTTTTCCATGCGTGAGACCGCGCCTTGATTCGTGCCGAGCTTCTCGGCCAGTTCCTGTTGGGTCAGTCGGCGGGCGCGGCGAAGTTGGTCAATCTTCATGGCTCGCGCGATCTGCGCAGACTCGATCTTCGCGGCAGACTTGATCTCGGCAAGACGCTCCGCACTTAGCTTCGAGTTCTTCCTAATCTCGCTCCATGGGGTGGTCTTCATCATTCTGGCCTTTCTAAGGCAGAGGCGATAAGTGCTCGGCGAAGAGTCGGTCCGCGATCGGAACGAGTCGTTCGTAAAAATGCTTGTCGCCTGACTTGTTTCCTCCGACCAGCAGAATCGCGGTGCGACGTGGGTCGAATGCGAAAAACATTCGAAGCGGATCGCCCCCGGACTGAACGCGAAGTTCCTTCATATTCGCGTGCTCAGACATGCGAACCGAATCGACATATGGGCGTCCTAGGTGCGGCCCATCGCGCTCGAGCCTTTCGATCACAAACGTAACTCGGATCTGCTCCTCGCTTTTGAGCGCTTTATACCATGCGTCAAAACGCTCGGTGCCCTCGTATCGCCAGTTCATTGATTATGCCTTAGGAGGCATATACCGTCAAGGGCATGTCGGTCGCTCGCCGGCATAGGAATCTCCATCGGCAATGCCCGAGTGCCGCCCGGTGTTGAAAACGTTACTGACCGAGCGCTGGGGCTTGCGCTACCCCATCGTGGGTGCCCCGATGGCCGGGATCGCGTTCGGGCCGCTGGCGCGCGCCGTCACCGAAGCGGGCGGCCTCGGCTGCATCGGCATCGGCGCGCAAGATCCGGTGACGCGCATCGCCGACGAGTCGCAAATCGCATCCGACGGCGGAAAACTGCGCTTCGGCATCGGCTTGATGGAGTGGGCCGTGCGTCTGCGCCCCGAACTCTTCGACGCAACGCTCGAAGCAAAACCGTTTTTGATCGCCCTCTCGTTCGGCGACGTCGCGCCGTACGTCGAACGCGTCCACGCCGCCGGCGCAATCCTCGCCACCCAAGTGCAATCGCGCGACGCTGCCATCGCGGCCGAACGCGCCGGCGCCGACATCATCGTCGCGCAAGGCACCGAAGCGGGCGGTCACACGGGCGAAGTCGCGACGCTCACGCTGCTGCAGGTCGTCTTGGAAGCGGTCAAACTTCCCGTCATCGCAGCGGGCGGCATCGCCTCGGGGCGCGGCCTCGCGGCGGCGCTCGCGGCCGGCGCGTGCGGCGCCTGGATCGGCACGCCGCTGCTCGCTTCGCCCGAAGCGCACAATTCGCAGGCCGCTCGCGACCGCGTCGTCGCAGCGCGCGAGAACGAGACCGTGCTCACGCGGCTATTCGATCGCGTGCAAAACATCCCGTGGCCCACGCAATTCCCCGGCCGCGCGCTGCAAAACGATTTCACGAAAAAGTGGCACGGTCACGAAGACGCCGCGGCGAACGACCCCGAGGCGATGACGACGTTTCGAAGGGCCAAGGACAAAGGCGACTACGCAGTTTCCTTCATCTACGCGGGCCAAGGCGTGGGCCTGGTCGATCGCGAGCGCGCGGCCGGCGACGTCGTGCGCGACATCGGCGACGGCGCGGAGGCCCTGTTGCGCAAACGCTTCCGCGAGCTCTTCGTCTAGCATGGCCGCTAAGATGGGCCGCGTCGTTTCGGTCAACGTCGGCCAACCCCGAACCGTCGAGTTCAAGGGCCGAACAGTCACGACCGCCATCTTCAAGGTGCCGCTCGCCGGCAAGGTGCCGCTGCGCGGCGTCAACCTGCGCGGCGACGATCAGGCGGATCGCGGCGTGCACGGCGGCCCCGATCGCGCCGTTTACGCCTACGCCAGCGAAGACTATGCCTGGTGGCGCGAGCGGCTCGCGCGCGACCTGACGCCGGGAACGTTCGGCGAAAACCTCACGACATCCGAAATCAACGTGAACGGCGCGCTGATCGGCGAACGTTGGCGCGCCGGCACGGCGGTACTGCAAGTCAGGTCTCCGCGCGTTCCGTGTTCGAAGCTTGCCGTAGTCATGGACGATCCGGTTTTTGTGCGTACCTTCGCGCGGGGGCTCCGCTTCGGGGCCTACATGGCGATCATAGCCGAAGGCGAGATCGGCGCGGGCGACGACGTCGAGATCGTCTTCCGCCCATCGCACGCGCTGACCGTCAGCGAAATGGGCAAGATCGTCATGTTCGAGCCGAATCGCGTCCACGAACTGCTGATGGTGCCCGAACTGACGGAGTCATGGCGCGAATGGGCGTTCGAAAAAACTGCGGAACGCGAGCGCGGCAAGGCCTCGGCATGAGCGCGTTTCGCATAGCGGCGGCGACGGCGGCCTCGCTGGCCGCGCTTTTTTACCTAACGGCTGTGACGCGCGTCGGCTGCGGACCGGCGCGCGGAGCTACTGCAGGTCGAGCACGGGCGGAACGAGGC
>JACRTZ010000138.1 GCA_014304965.1 Vulcanimicrobiota bacterium
GGATTCGTGGAAGCGACGCGAACGGGCCGCCTATTTCGGCATCCCGGTTTCGGTCATCGGGAAAGCCGACCTCATTCAAAACAAACGGGTGACGGGGCGGCCACGAGACTTGCGGGATATCGAAGCCCTGCTCGATGAAGGCTAGAGCGTGAACGGCATACCGCGGCGGTGGAGCGCCCAGATCGACGGCATCCGCTGGTTGCCGCGCCTCATGGACAAAGCAAAAATGAGCGCCAACGGCGCGCTCGGACCCTATCTCATGGGCAACTCGCCCGTGGACAAGGCGTTGATGAAACGCATGAACGTGACGACCGAAGAGTTCGTGCGCATCGCGACGGCCTCGCCAACCGATGCCGAAGCGCTCGCACGGTTTCGCGCGCGCCCCGGCTACGACGAAGCGCGCGTTCAGCGCTGGTCGGCCAACTTCGAGCGCACGTACGCGGCGCTCATTCGCCTATGGGACATCGACGAGGGGTACGCGCCGCCGAACCTCGCCGAACGCGTCGCCCTCGGCGCATACCGTCGCGTCGAGGGCGCGGTATCCGCGCTGATCCGAAAGCTCTCGCCTGCGCCGTAGCGCGGGCGCAGGATTACGGCGTGGAGCGGCGCGCCTCGCCGGCGCGGTACCGGTACACGATGCGGCCTTTGGTCAGGTCGTAGGGCGACATTTCCAGATCGACCCGGTCGCCCGGCAAAATCTTGATGCGATGCCGCCGCAGGCGCCCCGCGATGTGCGCGAGGATCGTGTGGCCGGTTTCGAGCTCGACGGCGAAGGTCGTACTCGGAAAAATTTGCTTGACGGTCCCGAAGAGCTCGAGGAGTTCTTCCTTTTTCTCGGTGGGTCCGACTTGGACGCGCGGGCCGCGGGGCGGCCCGCTCTTACGACGGCGGCCGGCTATGGCCGGCTCGGTTCTGACGATTGCATGCCCCTAGCATAACCTTTTTTGGAGGACTTCGGCACCATCTTAGGTCCCTGCGCCGTAAAAAAGGCAACGATTCCGCTCCGGTCGCAGTCTTGAGCGCCGTCACATACTTCATTATAATGGCCACTTTCGCATGACCATCGCCGCCCTCGCTCAGCCTCCCGTGGAACCGGTCCGGCTCGGCGCCGCCGTGGGCGCCGCCGAGCGCGCGCTCCTCGAGCGCCAACAGCCGGACGGCCACTGGGTGTTCGAGCTGGAAGCCGACGCGACGATCCCCGCCGAGTACGTCATGCTCGAGCACTACCTCGATGAGATCGACGACGGACTGCAGGCAAAACTGGCCGTGTATCTGCGGCGCGTGCAAAACGAGGACGGCGGCTGGCCGCTCTTCTATCGCGGCGACAGCGACATCAGCGCGAGCGTCAAAGCCTACTACGCGCTGAAAATGAGCGGCGACTCAGTGGACGCGGCGCACATGGTGCGCGCGCGCGAACGCATCCTCGCGCTCGGCGGCGCCGCCAAGTGCAACGTTTTCACGCGCATCGCGCTCGCGCTCTTCGGACAAGTTCCGTGGCGCGCTGTGCCGATGATGCCCATCGAAATCGTGCTGCTGCCGCGCTGGTTCTTCTTCCATCTCGAAAAGATGTCGTACTGGTCGCGCACCGTCGTCGTCCCGCTGCTCGTGTTGATGGCGCTGCGACCCAAAGCGCGCAATCCGCGCAACGTGGACATCCGCGAGCTGTTCGACACGCCGCCGGAGCGCGAACGCGAGTATCTGCACGCGGCGACGGCATCTCCGCTCGGGCGCGCGTTTTTGCTCGCCGACTGGCTCTTGCGCGAACTCGAACCCGTGTTTTCGACGCCCGTTCGACAGATCGCGATCCGCAAAGCGCTCGCGTTCGTCACCGAGCGGCTCAACGGCGAAGACGGACTGGGCGCAATTTTCCCCGCGATGGCAAACAGCGTGATGGCCTTCGACGCCCTCGGCTATGCGAAAACGCACCCCGATCTGCGCGCCGCGAAAAAGTCGATCGCCAACTTGCTCGTCGTCGGCGACGACGAGGCGTATTGCCAACCGTGCGTCTCGCCGATCTGGGATACCGCGCTCTCGGCGCACGCGCTCTTCGAATCGGCCGGCGACGACAGCCGCGAGGCCATCGCCCGCGCGAACGCGTGGCTTTCCGACCGGCAGATTCTGGACGTGCGCGGCGATTGGGCCGCGAAGCGCCCCCGCTTGCGGCCCGGCGGCTGGGCGTTCCAGTACAACAACGCCCACTATCCCGACGTAGACGACTCCGGCGTCGTCGCGATGGCGCTGCATCGCCAAGATCCCGGCACGCATCGCGAGGCGCTCGAACGCGCGGCCGAATGGATCGTCGGCATGCAGAGCGCGGACGGCGGCTGGGGCGCCTTCGACGTGGACAACGTCCACTATCACCTCAATCACATTCCGTTTGCCGACCACGGCGCATTGCTCGATCCTCCGACCGAGGACGTCACCGCGCGCTGCGTCGGTTTTCTCTTGCAATACGGGTACGATCACGAGGATCCGGCGGTCGCGCGCGGCCTCGACTACTTGCGGCGCACGCAGCGCGACGACGGTTCGTGGTTCGGCCGGTGGGGCACGAATTATATCTACGGCACCTGGTCGGTGCTCAACGCGTTCATGGCGGCGGGCGAAAACGCCCGCAACTCGGAAACGGTCGCGCGCGCGGTCGGGTATCTGCTCGCGTTCCAGCAAGGCGACGGCGGCTGGGGCGAAGACGGCGCCACCTATTGGGACGAGCGGCACGGTCAGTGTAAAGCGAGCACGCCAAGCCAGACCGCGTGGGCGACTCTCGGGCTCATCGCCGCCGGCGAAGCCGCGCATCCCACCACTGCGCGCGGCGTGCGGTATCTTCTCGATACCCAAGCGCCCGACGGCACCTGGGACGAGCCGTGGTTCACCGCCGTCGGATTTCCGCGCGTCTTTTACTTACGGTATCACGGCTACTGCGCGTTCTTTCCGCTGATGGCGCTCGCGCGCTATCGTAACGTCACCGAGCGTTCCGCAGACCTTGCGGTTTTTGGATTCTGATATGGATTCGTTCATTCGTACTGCGCGCCGCACCGCGTTCGTCGCCGCCGCGTTTGCCGCACTCGCAGTCGCTGCGGGGGCGGCAACGTCAGTGCAACGCACGCTCGAGTCGGGAGACTTGACGCGAACCTACCGGCTGTACCGTCCGGCATCGCTCGCGCCGGGCGCGCATCCGCCGCTCGTCGTCGTGCTCCACGGCTACGGCGGGAACGGGGCGGTCGTAGAAGGGCGCTACGGTTTCGATGACGAGGCCGACGCGGCTGGATTTCTCGTCGCTTACCCGGATGGGTACATGCGCGGCTGGAACTCGGGAAACTGCTGCCAAGAGGCACTGGCCAAGAAGGTCGACGACGTCAAATTCTTGTCCTCGCTCGTCGAGCACGTCGTCAAGGACGAGGGCGCGGACCCGCGCCGCGTCTACTTTGCGGGCATGTCGAATGGCGCGCTGATGTCGTACCGCATGGCCTGCGAAGCGACCATCCCGATCGCAGCCATCGCGCCGGTCGCCGGAACGTTAGATACCGACTGCCCCCTGCCGCGTCAAACGTCGGTGATCGCGATCAACGGTTCGGCGGACGGCATGATTCCGTACATCGGCGGCAAAGCCGCCGCCGCCGCGGGCCAAGTGACGACCGACAACCGCTGGCGCCGGAACCTCCCGCCCACCGCGGAGGTGATGACGCGCTTTCGCGAGCTTGACGGTTGCGAGCGTGCGACGATTTCAACCGCTCCCCCAGTCACGACCGACAGCGCCACGTGCAAGGGCGGCCGGGCCGTCAGCAGCATCCTCGTTACCGGGCTCGGACACGAGTGGCCCGGCGCGAAGATGGCTGCCGGCGGCTTGCGCGCGCCGGCACAAGAGCGCGAAGCGGGTGGCGCGGCTAGCGCGGCACTGAACGCCACCCACGCGATTTGGCAGTTCTTTGCGAACAAAGTAAGTTCGTGAGCGCGTACCGCGCGCCGCTGCGCGACATGGAGTTCGTCGTGCGCGAACTCGCGGGGCTTGCAGAAGTCGCGGCGTTGCCGGGTTTCGGCGAAGCGGTTGACGTCGCGTCGGAAGTACTCGAACAGGCCGCCACGTTTGCACGCGACGTGCTCGATCCGCTCAACGCGTCCGGCGACCGCGAAGGCTGCACGTGGCGCGACGGCGTCGTCACGACGCCGCGAGGGTTCAAAGAAGCCTACCGCCGCTTTGCAGAAGACGGCTGGATCGGTCTCGCCGTCCCGGAGACGTACGGCGGGGGCGGCCTTCCGCAAGTGCTGTCGGGCCCGGTTCACGAAATGTGGACCGCCGCGAACCTCGGCTTCTCGAACGCGCCGGGCCTGTGCCAGAACGCGATCGAGACGCTCGAATTGAACGCTTCCGAAGACCAGAAGCGGCTCTTTATCCCAAAGCTCATAAGCGGCGAGTGGACCGGGACGATGGATCTGACGGAGCCGCAAGCCGGCAGCGATCTGGCGGCGGTGCGCACGCGCGCCGTGCCCGACGGTGACCGGTACCGCCTCAGCGGACAGAAGATCTTCATCACCTACGGCGAGCACGACATCGCCGAAAATATCGTACACCTCGTGCTGGCTCGACTGCCGGACGCGCCTAACGGCACGAAGGGCATCTCGATGTTCGCGGTTCCAAAGTTCCTGATGGAACCCGACGGTTCGCTCGGCGCTCGCAACGACGTGTGGTGCGCGTCCATCGAACACAAACTCGGCATCAAGGCGAGTCCGACGTGCACGATCAACTTCGGCGAACGCGACGGCGGCGCGCTCGGCGAACTCGTCGGCGAGCCCAATCGTGGCATGGAGTACATGTTCGTGATGATGAATGCCGCCCGATTCGGCGTCGGCGTTCAAGGCATCGGACTCGCCGAACGCGCGTATCAGCGCGCCAGGGAATTTGCCGAGGAACGCGTGCAAGGCCGCGATCTGAGAACGCTCGCAGACCGCTCCGCGTCGCCGGTGCCCATCGTCCGCCATCCCGATGTCCGGCGGATGCTCGGCGAAATGAAGGCGCTGACCGAAGCGATGCGGGCCCTCGCGTACGTGACCGCCGCCTCACTCGACCACGCGGCCCGACATCCCGACGAAACCGTGCGGGCGCAGCATCGGGCCTTCCTCGAACTCATGACCCCGATCGTCAAAGGCTGGTGCACCGAAACCGGCGTCGAGATCGCTTCGACCGCGTTGCAAGTGTTCGGCGGGATGGGGTTCGTCGAAGAGACGGGGGTCGCGCAGCAATATCGCGACGTGCGCATCACCTCGATCTACGAGGGCACCACGGGAATTCAAGCCCTCGATCTGGTCGGCCGGAAAATTTTGCGCGACGGCGGCGCGACCGCAGGCCGGGTCATCCGTGAAATTCACGACTGCGCGCGCGCGCTTGAAAGCGACGCCGATTCAACGTTGCGCGCCATTGGCGAGCGGCTCGCGCGGGCGACCAGCGCGCTCGGAACGGCGACGAAGTCGCTGCTGGCTCAGGGCGATATCGTCGAGGCTGCGGCCGCTTCGGTTCCCTACCTGAAATTGTGGGGCGTGGTCGCCGGCGGCTGGCAGATCGCCCGTTCCGCACAGATCGCGCGCGCTCGGCTTGCGGAAGCCGACGATGCGTTTTATCGCGGGAAAATCGACACGGCGCTGTTCTATTGCGATCACGTGTTGAGCCGCGCCGCCTGGTACGCCGAATCCATCGCAAGCCGCGCGAGCATCCTCGAGACGCGGGCGGCGACCGCTCAAGCGGTCGCTCGTTAGTACCGGCGTGCTCGGATTGGGTACGACATCGATATGGAACGCACGACGAAGGAACCACTTCCCACCGGCTCGGGAGCCCGCGACGTTGACGAGAAGACACCGAAACCGGACGAACGTCCGGCCGGCGAAGTGAACCCCGCTTCGAACGACGAGAACATCACCGATTACGACAAGACCGTCGCGGACTCGTTTCCGGCAAGCGATCCGCCGGCGCAACCGTAGGGCGCGGCGCGGCTCCGCCGGCATCTAAGCGGGATCGCCGAGTTCTTCCATCGCCTTCTCGACGTCGCTCACCGTCACGTCGCTCGTCGTACTGAGGGGCGACACCTCGGACTGCGGAGCCTTGGTGAGCCCGGGCTCGACTTCGGCATTCGTCAACGATTCGGGCGGCCGCACGTTGTCGATTAAGACGCGCACGGCGCCCGCAATCGGCACCGCGACGAGCATCCCGACCACGCCGAACAGCTCGCCACCGATCAACAACGCAAAGATCACCGCGAGCGGCGAGACGCGCACCGTCTTGCTGACGATGCGGGGCGCGAGCAAACTGCCCTCGATCTGATTGATGGCGCAGAACCCCAGCATCAACAGCGCCGCCTCGCCGACCGAACCGCTCGTCAGCGCGATCAGGAGCGCGGGAATCGCGCCCGCCACCGCGCCGAGGTACGGGACCACGTCCACGATGCCCGCCCACACACCGATCAACAAAGCGTACGGCAAGCGGAACGCGACCAAGAGCGCGGTAACCATGATGCCGACCGACAGCGCGATGAGGAATTGCCCACGAACGAAACCCCCGACGACCTCGTCGAGTTCCGACAGCACCGATTTCGCGCGGTCGCGCCGCTTCGAGGGCAACATTCCGAGGAACGTTCGCTTTATCGTCTCCGCTTCGAGCAGCATGTAAATCGAGACGACCGGAACGGCGATGAAGATCGCTCCGAGGGTGAGGAGCGAAAGCATGGCGCCGAGCAGGTTGCCCATCAGTGCGGCGGCATCGCGCTGCATGTACGTTCCGAGCTGGTTTGGAGCGGATTCGAGCGCTTTGTGCACCGCAGGCGGCAATCGGGATAAGATCGGCGTTCGCGGATCGTTGATGACGCTGATCGCCTGCTGTTCGAACTTGGGAACCGAGCTGACCAACGTTTGGAAGTCGGCCGCGACGAGCGGCACGACGTAGGACAGCGCGAGTGCGGCAACGGTCGCGAAGCCCAGGTAGACGATGGACACGGAGGCCCACAGGGGCAGACGTTCGTTGAGCCGGTGCACCATCGGATAAAAAACGTACGCCAGAAAGACGCCGCCGATTCCTACGACCGCGGCAAAGCCGACGTTCGCGAAATAACCCACGACGTGCTCGAGCACGATCCACAGGAGCACGAGCAGCGCCGCGCACTTGAGCCAAAAGGTGACGCGCACGTCGAGCAGGCGCCGCGTTTCGATGATGGCATCGAGCGAGTGCGCGTCCACGCGCGGAGTGCGCGTCGCTCGCATCAGAAGGCCGGGCGCAAGTTTTCGGTTTTCAGGCGCACCAGGTCGTCGCCGCCCTGGGCGAAGGGTTCGGCCACGAGCGCACTGGGTTCGGCCGGCGCCGAACCGCGGGGTGCGGATCGCCAGTTGGGCTCGAGGGCAGCGGACGCACGAAAGCCGTCGCTAAAGGTCGGACGGTCGGTAGACCAGGGCCGGCTCGAAAAAACGGTCCTCACCTTCACCCCTTTTCCCGAACGGGTGGCCTCGTAACGCTCGCCCGCCCGGATGGCGCTCGAGCGCCTCCCTAGGCCTCGACCGGGACGCGCTCGCTCTGCGCGAGATCGTGCAGCCGTTCGAGGTTTTCGCGTTCGAGGTCTTCCATGCGCAGGCGATCCGCTCGAATGATCCCGTGCGCCCGCTCGTCGGCGAGCACCGACTTCAGGTACTGGCCGGTGAAGGACGCCTCCGTCTTGGCAACCGCTTCCGGCGTGCCGACCGCGACGATCGTGCCGCCCTTGTCACCGCCTTCGGGGCCGAGGTCGATCAAGTAATCGGCGGTCTTGATGACGTCGAGGTTGTGCTCGATCGTCAGCACCGTGTTGCCGAGCGCGACCAGCCGTTGCAGCACTTCGAGCAGTTTGTGAATATCGGCGAAATGGAGACCGGTCGTCGGCTCGTCCAACACGTAAAACGTCCGTCCGGTCGCGCGCTTCGAAAGTTCGGTTGCAAGCTTCACCCGTTGCGCCTCGCCCCCCGAGAGCGTCGTTGCCGGCTGGCCCATCTTGATGTAGCCGAGCCCGACGTCGCAGATCGTTTTGAGCCGGTTGTGAATGCGCGGGATCGCCGAAAAGAATACCGAGGCTTCGTCAACGCGCATTTCCAACACGTCGGAGACGTTCTTCCCTTTGTATTTTATCTCGAGCGTCTGTGCGTTGTAGCGCTTGCCCTTGCAGACCTCGCACGGAACGTACACGTCGGGCAGAAAGTGCATCTCGATCTTGATGATGCCGTCGCCCTGACAAGATTCGCAGCGCCCGCCCTTGACGTTGAACGAGAAGCGGCCGGGGCCGTAGCCGCGCATCTT
>JACRTZ010000072.1 GCA_014304965.1 Vulcanimicrobiota bacterium
GGCTATGCCGCCGCAACGAGTGCCGTCTCGCTGGACCAGGATACGGTCGAAATTCACGTGACGCCGGGTGCTCCGGGTTCGAGCGCACGCATTTCGATCGAACCGCCGAACGTAAACGTGGTCGTGGGCGGCGAGGTAACGACCGAATGGGGCGCCGACGACGTCGAGATCGTTCGAAGCCCCGGTTCCCCCGGCGACCCGCTACCGCTGCGCAACGCTTTCACGCTGCACGGTCACGTGCCGCCCGGGCCGGTGCGCAAATACTGGAAGCTGGTCTTGGGAATGCCGTCGTACGCCGGCGGCGCGATCGTCGCGCTGCTGGGCGAGCGCGGGATCGCCGCGCCCGATGAGGTCGTGTTCGAACGAGCGCCGGTTGTCGCGCAGACCCTCTGGCTACACCGCTCGCAACCGCTCGGCGCGATCGTCACCGAGATGCTGGTGCACTCGAACAATCACAGCGCCGAGCAACTCTTGCGGCTCGTGGGGGCGGCGGCGAGCGGCGGTGTAGGAACCGACGCCTCCGGTCTGGCCGCCGCGCGCCGAGAACTGCGCCGGCTCGGCGTTCCGTACGCGGGCATGCGCGCGTACGACGGCAGCGGACTTGCGCCGGACGACAAGATCGCGCCGCTGACGCTTGCCGAATTGGTCGCCGCCGAATTGCGCGGCTCGCGGGGCAATGCGTTCTTGCAAGCGCTGCCGCGCGTCGGCATGGAAGGCACGGTGCAGTATCACGAGCTGCACGCGGCGCTCGGGCACGCGCGCGCGAAGAGCGGTCACCTTTCGGGGGTCAACGCGCTCGCGGGAACCGTTCAAACGCGCTCGCACGGCCGCGTCACGTTTGCGTTCGTCGTCAACGATCCGCGCTCGGAATCGCGCGCCGTCTATCTCGCGCAGGATCGAGCGCTCGACCTGCTGGCGGAGTTTTGAAGCGGCGGCAGAACAGTCCGGCGCTCATGCCGCTCGATGCTGCCGCATATTCGCAGATCCTGACCGCCGCGCTCGGAGCCGGCGAATACGCGGATGCGTTCCACGAGCGGCGGCTCACGCGATCGTTCCGCTTGCAGGACGGCGTCATCCACGAAGCCGGCATCACGCTGACGTCGGGCGTGGGCATTCGCGTGGTTTCGGGCGAGCGTTCGGGCTTTGCCTACTCCGACGATCTTTCGCTCGACGCGTTGCTGCGAACCGCAAAGGTTGCCGCGTTGATCGCGCGCGACGGCTCTCCGCGCACGCAAAGCGTGGCGATGCCGCCTGCTTCGAGCCGGGCGACGTCTTTTTATGGACCCGCCGAGGGAACGAAACTCTCTTCGGAGTCGAAGACGTTCGTGGATTTCTTGTCGCGCGCCGACGTCGCCGCGCGCGGATACGATCCGCGCGTGCGCGCCGTCAATGGATTGTTCGCCGAAGAATTACAAGAGGTCGAAATCGCAACGAGCGACGGCCGCTTTCTCTCCGACCGGCGTCCGCTCGTGACGCTGTTCGTTCAGGTGGTTGCGGAAGGCTCGGCGCGCGGCAACGGCGTGTGCGGCGACGGCGGGCGAACCAATCTGGATTATTTCACGGAACGAACGCCCGAGGATATCGCGCGCGAAGCGGCGCGCATCGCCGCGGTGAATTGCGAGGCGCGCGAAGCGCCGGCGGGCGAGTTCGAAGTCGTCGTCGGCGCCGGTTCGGGTGGCGTGTTGCTCCACGAAGCCGTCGGACACGGGCTCGAAGGCGACTTCAACCGGCAGAAGACGTCGCTATATAGCGACCGCGTCGGCGAGCGCGTTGCAAGCGACCTCGTCACGATTTACGACGACGGGAACCTGCCGCTCGAACGCGGGACACTCGCCATTGACGACGAGGGGACGCCCGGACAGCACAAGGTGCTCGTCGAGCGCGGCATCCTGCGCGGCTACATGCAGGATCGGCTCAACGGCGGTCTGATGGGCGTCGGTTCGACCGGCAGCGGCCGGCGGCAGTCGTTTCGTTCGCTGCCGCAGCCGCGCATGTGCAACACCTACATGCCAAACGGCGAGTCCACCTACGACGACATCGTAAAGTCGGTCAAGAAAGGCGTGTTCGCCGCGTCCTTTGCGGGCGGACAGGTCGAGATCAGCAAGGGCGATTTCGTCTTCATGGTCGCGGAGGGCTACTTGATCGAGGACGGCGCGCTTACCGCGCCGATTCGCGGCGCCACCTTGATCGGAAACGGTCCCGACGCGATGACGAAGGTGACGATGGTCGGCAACGACACGCGGCTTGCGAGCCGCTACTACACCTGCGTCAAGGGCGGTCAAGCGGTTCCGGTCGGCGTCGGCATGCCGACGGTCAAGATCTCGCACATGACGGTCGGCGGATCGGCGCTTGGCTGAAGACGGCCTGGAGTTCGCGGAGCGCATCGTTGGGGACGCGATCGCCGCAGGCGCTTCGCAAGCGGAAGCGACGTACACGGTTACCGAGCGCTTCAGTGCGGAAGCGCGCGGCGACGCGCTCACGAAGCTCGAACGCTCCGTCGGCCGTTCCCTTGCGCTGCGGGTCTTCCGCGACGGCCGCAAAGCCTCGCTGACGAGCAGCGACCTTTCCCCGGACGCGCTGCGCCGTTTCGTGCGCGAAGCCGTCGAGGCGGCGGCCTTCGTCGCGGCGGATCTGCATGCGGGCTTGCCCGAGCCGGTCGCAGTTCCGCCGCTCGCTCACGATCTTCGGACCTATGCGGACGACGTGCGCGAACGCTCGGCTGAGGCGAAGATCGCGGATGCGCTCGCCCTCGAAACGGGAATCCGCCGAGCCGACGCGCGCATCGCGAACTCCCGTGGGTCGCATGTCGCCGACGGCGCCGCCGAGATTGCGATCGCGAACTCCAACGGATTTCGCGGGACGTTCCGGGCCACCACCGCGTCGCTCGACACGAGCCCGATTGCGGTTTCCGGAGACGAGAAACGGGTCGCGCAATTCGGTAATGCCGCGCACGGGTATGCGCGGCTCGTGCCGGTGGACGCAATCGCCCGCGAGGCGGCCGAACGCGCGGCCGGAATGTGCGGCGCGCGCAAACCCAAGACGACGAAATGCGCGGTCATCTTCGAGCGCGACGTGGCGGCGCTCGTCCTCGGCGACATCTTCGCGGCGCTCAATGCCGCGAACGTCGCAATCGGCAACTCGTTCTTTGCCGCCAAGATCGGCGCACGGGTCGGCAGTTCGCTTGCGCGTTTCGTGGACGACGGCCGGCTCGTCGACGGCATGGGCAGCTCGCCGTTCGACTCGGAGGGCATGCCGACCCAACGCACCGAGGTGATCCGCGAAGGCGTTTTACAGACGTTTTTGTACGACACGTACTACGCGCGCCGGCTTGGAGCGAAGAGCACCGGCAATGCCGCGGGCGGCGGGTCCATCGGCCCGAGCAACTTCTTTCTCGTTCCCGGACAAGCGTCGCTCGAGGATCTCATCGCATCCACCGAACGCGGCGTGCTCGTGCTCGATACGATCGGCTTCGCGACCGAGTCGGTGACCGGCACGTACAGCCGCGGCGCGCGGGGCTTCGCGATCGAAAACGGCGAGCGCGCGTATCCGATCGATGAATTTACGATCGCCGGAAATATCCTCGAGATGCTCGGCGGCCTCGATGCGGTCGCGAACGACATGATTTTCGACAGTTCGATCGTTTCGCCGTCGTTCCGGGTGGCGGAAATGGCGATCGCAGGAACCTAACGCCGGCGGTCATTTGCCGCTTAGCACGCGCGCCTCAGTAGGCGAACATCATGGTGACGTTGAGCGTTTGTTTGCCGGTCGTCAGTACGTCCTCCAGCGTCAAGCGCGAATTGCTCGAGGTGCGCCGAACGAGCGAAACCGTCGTCGAGCGCTGTAATCCCGAGGGATCGTTCGTTCCGTCGTAGCGGACGATGGTTTGCAGCGCGGGCGAGTACGCCCAGCGCGTTTCGAGAAAACCGCCGCTCGAACGTACGCTGCGGCCGGCGCCGTCCGCGCTCGAGTCGCCGCCCGTTTGCAGAAGTCCCGTCCACGCGAGTTTTCCGAATTCCGATCCGAGCGCGTAGCCCTGGCGCCAGAACGCGTCGGGCTGCGGGCCCAGCGTGCGCGATCCGACGTAGCGATATGCCGACAACATCAGCGGGCCTACCGGGGCTTGCGCGGATGCCATCACGTCCACGCCGCGCGAGGGCAGACCCGATTGCTTGTCATGCGCCTGCAGCGCCGCGAGATGAAACTGCGGCCCGTCGTTCGCGCCGGCGATCGCTTCGACGCCGGCCTTTGCCTCGAAGAAATTGAACGGATTCGCGCCGGCCGTTTGATCGAAGACGGCGTAGTGCCGTTCCGTCGGCCGGAACGATTCCGGATCGACCGGCAACGGGAGCGTAAATTGTCCGGCGCGCAACGCGAACGTTCCGGCGTCGTATCGCAGCCAGGCGTCGCGCAGCGAGCCGTGGCGTCCGCCGTCTACGACGTATTGCTCCACGAAGTACGAGAGGCGTTTCCCGGCGCTGCCGCCGAGCAGCAGCTCGATCTCGTCAACGGTCGCCTTCGGCAACCCGGTGGGGTCGGGTTCGCTCGTGTAGGCGAGCTTCGTCTTGACCGCTACCGGAAAGGCAACGTGCTCGGCCACGCCCGGCAGACGGAACCCGTTCGCCTCGAACTTCTCACCGAAATCATTCAATAGCGGCACGGTCGGATGGCACGCCTGGCAGCTGAGCGCGTAACGATGGCCGAAAATCGGGACGGCCTCGGCGGTCGCCCGGGGGGCGACGACGAGGGCCGCGACGATGATGGTGACTGCGCCCAGAAGGCGTGAGGGGCTCACAGTTAGGGACTCCTCGTATAGAAATTAGGCCAGCCTAAGTAGGCGGCCGAGCCCCGTTTTCCCTCCCACGCGGCGCAGGCGGGAGGTGCGGCTCCGGCGGTAAAGCCGCGGACATGGCATCACCAGTTGGGATCGGTTACACCCTCATCATGCGCGTCGAAATGCCGTCGCATCCCGGCGCCTTCGGGCAGTTGGCGCAGGCGATCGGCGATGCGGGAGGTTCGATCGGCGCGGTGGACATGCGCTCCGCCGGGCGCAACAGCGCGGTGCGCGACATCACGGTCACGGTTTCGTCCGATGCGGTCGCCGACGCCGTACGGCGCGCGGTCGAGAAACTCGACGGCGCGCGCATCGTCAGCGTCTCGGACTCGACGTTTCTCGCGCATCTCGGCGGTAAGATTTCGATCACGCCAAAAATCGCAGTCAAAACCCGTTCGGATCTTTCGACCGTATACACGCCCGGCGTGGCTCGGGTCTCGATGGCAATTGCCGCCGATCACTCGAAGGCGTTCCAGCTGACGATCAAGCGTAACACCGTTGCGGTCGTCACCGACGGCACCGCGGTGCTGGGTCTCGGCGACATCGGGCCGCTCGGTGCGGCGCCGGTGATGGAAGGCAAGTGCATGCTGTTCAAGCAGTTTGCCGACATCGACGCGTTTCCGATTTGCCTGGACACCAAAGACGTGGACGAGATCGTCGAGACCGTCGTGCGCATCGCGCCGATCTTCGGCGGCATCAACCTCGAAGATATCTCGGCGCCGCGCTGCTTTGAAGTCGAGCGGCGCTTGCAAGAGCGGCTCGACATCCCCGTGATGCACGACGATCAACACGGCACGGCAGTCGTTATCCTCGCGGCGCTGATCAACGCCGCGCAAGTCGTCGGGAAACCGCTCGAGGAGTTGACGGTCGTCGTTTCGGGTAGCGGCGCAGCCGGTACCGCGACGATGAAGATGCTGCTCGCGGCCGGGGTGCGCGACGTGATTCCCGTGGATCGCGCCGGGGCGATCAACCGCACCGACCGGTATGAAAATACCCACTGGACGTGGCTTGCCGAGCATACCAACCGCCAGAACAAACGCGGCTCGCTGGGCGAGGTCTTGCGCGGCGCCGACGTCTTCATCGGCGTTTCGGCGCCGGGAATTTTGCGGGCCGAAGACATCGCGGGCATGGGCCGCGACCCGATCGTCTTCGCGATGGCGAATCCGACCCCGGAGATCATGCCCGAGGTCGCGGCGCCTCACGTCGCCGTGATGGCGACGGGCCGTTCGGACTTTCCCAATCAGGTCAATAACTTGCTCGCGTTTCCCGGCATCTTTCGCGGAGCGCTCGACTGCCGGGCAAAACGGATTAGCGACGGGATGAAGCTCGCGGCGGCCAAAGCGATCGCGGGCATCATCACGGACAAGGAGCGCGGCGCCGAATACGTGATTCCGAGCGTTTTCGACACTCGCGTGGTCGAAGCGGTCGCGCGCGCCGTGGCGAACGCGGCTGTCGAAGAAGGGCTTGCCCGGCGCCAATTGGCGGTGGCCGAAGGCGAGGAGACAGCGGTCTCGGTATAACTCGTGGTGACCTCTACCGCTACCGCGCGCGTCCTCATCGTCGAGGACGACCCCGACCTCGCATCGTTCGAGGCGCAGATGCTGGCGCGTGCGGGCTACGACACGCGCATCGCTCCGACGGGACAAGACGGCTTGAACCTGGTGAAGGACTACAAGCCCGAAGTGGTGCTGCTCGACATCGGCTTGCCCGACATGTCCGGGCTCGACGTGTGCACGCAGATCGCCGAGTCGGCGGACTCCTACATCCTGATGGTGAGCGGTCACTCGAGCGAAGATATGAAGTTGACCGGGCTCGGCCTCGGCGCGGACGACTTCATCACCAAGCCCTTCAGCGGCAACGAATTGGTTGCACGCATCGGCTCGTTCTTACGCCGCCGCGAGCGTTCCAAATCTCGCGATCAAGACGGCCGTTTGCAGCTCGGCGATGTGGCGCTCGTGCGCGACCTGCACGCGCTCGAACGCGAGGATCGCTCGATCAGCCTGACGGCGCTCGAGTTCCGGCTGTTGTGGTTTCTCGGCGAGGCCGACGGCCGGCTGCTCACGCGCGCGCAGATTTTAGAACGGGTCTGGAACGACGTGTCGGGCGTGCCGACGCGCGTGGTTGACGTGCACGTCGCGGCGCTGCGCAAGAAGTTGAACGAAATCGGTGCGGCGTTGCAGATCGCGTCGGTGCGGGGGATCGGCTACCGCCTCGACAAGCCGTGAGCGCCGCGGCGGCATCGCTCGCGCGTATGCAGTTGGACCCTCGCGACCGCCGCCCGCTCTACGTGCAAATCGCCGACGACATCGTCGCACGGATCGAGCGCGGCGAACTCGCGGAGGGTGAACGGCTCCCGGGGATTCGGGAACTCGCGCAACGCCTCGGTTGCGGGGCCGTAACGGTCTCGCAAGCCTACGATTCGCTGGCGGCTCGCGGCCGCGCGAGCGCGCGCATCGGCAAAGGCACGTACGTTTCGGCCGTGCGTCTGCCGAGCGAACCCTTCGAACGCCGCTGGGAGCCGGATCTCGGCGGCTTCGCGCGCGCCCGAATGGAGAGCGTGACGGACGCGCTCGCCCGCGCGACCGCCCCCGGGACGATCTCGCTTGCGACCGGTAACCCGGCACCCGAAACGTTTCCGCTGGCGGAATTCGGGCGCTGCGTGCAGCGAACGCTGGCCGACGATCCGCCCGAGACGATGCAGTACGCGAGCGGTAACGGCGATCCGGAATTGCGTGAGGCTTTCGCGCGAGCGCTGCAGTCGCGAGGCGTCAACGCGCGCGCCGGAGAAATCATCGTGTGCTCGGGCGCGCAGCAAGCCGCGGACGTGGTCGCCGCGACGTTGCTCGAGGCGCGCGCGGTGGTGGCTGCGGAGAGCCCGTCGTACGCGCCGACGCTTGGCGTGTTCGACGCGCGCGGCGCCTCGTACGTGGAGATCGAAGCGGACGCCGACGGCATTCGCGTGGACGACGTCGAGCGCGCCTTCGCGGAGTACCGGCCGCGATTGTTTTACGTCAACCCCTTCGCGCAGAATCCGACCGGCGCGATTCTGCCCGACCGGCGCGCCAAGGCGATCGTCGCGCTCGCACGCCGCTACGACGTCGTTATTCTCGAGGATCAGACGGGCTGGGTGTTCACCTACGACGCGCCGCCGCCCGCGCCGCTCGCGGCCTACGATACCGACGGACGCGTCGTGCTAATGGAGAGTCTCTCGAAGTCCGTGTTCCCGGCGCTCCGCATCGGCTATCTGTTCGCGCGCGGCGGGTTGATCGCGCCGCTCGCCGCGTCGAAGACGCGCGCGGACTCGTTCACCTCGACCTTCGTGCAGCGGGCGCTGCGCCGTTTCATCACCTCGGCCGCCTACGCGCGGCACTTGCGAGCGGCCAAGGCCCTCTATCGACGCCGGCGCGACGCCTTCGTGGACGAACTGCAGGGCGCGCTGCCC